>JACJYS010000008.1 GCA_020635995.1 Chitinophagales bacterium
TTCTGAAATATATTTTTTGGAAGTTTAAGTAATTTGAGTTGCCGTTTGTATTCTTTTACTTTTGTCTTGACACAAAAGTAACAAAAAGTCAAGACTGTAATCAAAAATACTAAAATGCTATAAAACAGACGAGGACAAATTAATGTATGCTCAACTTCAATTTTCCTAAAGTATTTTCACTTTTTGGAGCATACTAATTTGTCTGTTTACCGTTTTATAATTTCATTCATAGTGGATGTCTTTTTTATACCATTTCTTAACGTATTTTTGATTAAGGTCGGGTAAAAGTGCACCTTAAGTTTGTATCTTTTTTCTAAAGAAAAATCAATAGAAAACACTTCTTGGTATCTTTATAGGCAGTCATAAAAAATCTTTATAACGTTTAGGAATATATAATAGTCCAATATTGGCTTCTTGCCCTGACAGGTTTAATAACTATAGTTGATAGTAACATGTCAGGTTATGTTTGTCCCTCACTTCTCCCCTTTTAGGGTCAAAAGACCATGAAAGGGAGAACCGAAACTCAATGTAGATTAAAATATGGTCTTATTTACACATTAAATCTAAAATGTAAAATATCGCCATCTTTAACAATATACTCTTTCCCTTCTACCCTTAGCTTTCCCTTTTCTCGGCAAGCAGCTTCGCTTCCCAGCTCTTTAAAATCTTCAAATGCTATAACTTCGGCACGTATAAATCCTTTTTCAAAATCGGAGTGAATAACGCCTGCTGCCTGCGGAGCTTTAGTGCCTTTATGTATTGTCCACGCACGTACTTCTTTTTCTCCGGCAGTAAAATAAGTATCTAAACTCAATAATTTATACGATGCAGCTATCAATCTATCCATTCCACTTTGCGTTAAGCCTAAATCTTCTAAAAACATTTCTTGCTCATCTGGTTCTAACTGTACTATTTCCGATTCTATTTTGGCAGAAATGACCAATACTTCTGCTCCTTCTTCTTCCGCTATCTTTTTTATTTGCTCTACAAAAGCATTGCCGTCTTTAGCATCTTCTTCGCTCACATTACAGGCATATAGCACAGGTTTATCAGTCAGCAAATTTAAGTCTTCAATATACTTTTTGTCTTCTTTATCTATTTCCAATGTTCTGGCTGGCAAACCTTGTTCTATATGTTCTTTATATTTTTGAAGTACCTCTACCATTCGCAATATTTCTTTATCATTGCTTTTTGCTGCACGTTTATTTTTTTCCAGCTTTTTCTCTACAGATTCTAAATCTTTCAACTGCAACTCGGTATCTATTACTTCTTTATCTCTAACAGGATTAACGCTTCCATCTACGTGTATTACGTTAGTATCTTCAAAACATCTAATAACATGCACAATGGCATCTACCGTTCTAATGTTTCCTAAAAACTGATTTCCTAAACCCTCTCCTTTGCTTGCTCCTTTTACTAAACCTGCTATATCCACCAATTCAACCGTAGTAGGCAATACTCTTTGTGGATTTACTAATTTTTCCAATACTTTCAATCGTTCGTCAGGAACGGTAATAATACCTACATTAGGCTCAATGGTACAAAATGGAAAATTAGCTGCTTGAGCATTTATGGCTTTGGTAAGGGTATTAAATAAAGTAGATTTCCCTACGTTTGGCAAACCTACAATTCCGCATTTTAAACTCACTTATTTCTATTTTATGAATGAAAAAGGGCACTAAAAAGCACCCTTTCAATAATTAATTACTTCTTTTTAAAAAAATTACCACGACATTGCTTCGTCATTCAACTCTTGGTCAGATGAATCTACAAGTGGCTTATTATTATTTTGTTTTAAAGCTGCATCATTTTTAAAATTATCTTCTACAGAAACTTCTTCATCTTCGTTTCTATTTTCTTCTGCCTGCTCTTGATATACTTCTCTATTATATGCATCATAATCAAAATCGGGGTTTAACTCCGTTTTAATATGATTAATTGTTTCATCTAAAGAATCTTTAAAACTTTGGAAATCTTCTTTATACAAAAAGATTTTATGGCTATCATATCCCGAACGATCAAACTTTCTTTTACTCTCTGTTATGGTAACAAAATAGTCACCTTGCTTTGTAGAACGCACATCAAAAAAATACGTTCTTCTTTTTCCTGCTCTCAATTTTCTTGAAAAGAATCCATGTTGATTTTCCACTACATATAAATTTTAATTAACAATATTATTTCGGATAGCAAATTTAATCATTTTTTTAGATTCAAAAATAAAATTGTTCTATTAATAGTAAACGTTCTCTATTCTTCCCTACTTATTATTTTATCTGCTATTTTTTGAAGTTCCGATTTAGAAAAATCTGTTTCTATTTTATTTAACACACTCAATGCTTCTTCATGTAGCTCTTTAATCTTATTTTGGCAGTATTGTTTAGCTCCTGTTTCTTTAAAAAGCTGCACTACTTCATCTATTTTAGCTTGCTCATTTTCTACATCTTTTGTGCTGTAAAGTTCTGATAATCTTTGTTTTTGAATATTATTGGCTCTTTCTAATGCTGAAATATAAAGAATAGTTTTTTTATTGTTCAAAATATCTCCGCCTATTCTTTTGCCTACTTTTGCCGTACCAAAAGTGTCTAAATAATCGTCTTGTATTTGAAATGCTATGCCTATTAATCTACCAAATTCATAAGCCAATTCTGTATTTTGTATAGATGTTTCAGCTATAATGGCTCCTATTTTTAAACTACAAGCCAATAATACAGCAGTTTTGTAGGTAATCATTACTAAATAGTCCGACTCTGTTACCTTTGGCATCTCTTCAAAATCAATATCCATCTGCTGCCCCATGTGTATTTCTATTGCAGTTTGGTGCATTAAATTGTATATTTTATTATCAATTTGCCCATTGGTTTCTGCGGTAATTTTTAACGATTGAATTAGCATTACATCGCCACTTAATATGGCTGCACTTTGCCCATATTGCTTAAAAACAGAGTTTTTGCCTCTTCGCAGTTCGGCATTATCCATAATATCATCGTGCAGTAAGGTAAAATTGTGAAACAACTCAACTCCATAAGCATTGGTCAATACTTTTTTATAACTACAACCAAACATTTCAGCACTATAAGCCATTAATAAAGGTCTAAAATATTTACCTCCGCTTTCCATTGCATACAATATTGGAGCTTTTAAAGCTTCATTCATATACTTAAAATAAGTATTATTATATTGGGCAAATGCTTCGTTTATCTCTTTATTAAATTTCATTATTTATATTTTCCTTTTTTTTATTGATTACAAACTTGCGTTTAGCATTATTTTACTATATCAAAATCTACTTGTTTTTCTTTTAGATTGGTGCTTACCACTTTTACTTTTACATCGTTTCCTATTTGGAAAACGGTTTTAGTTCTCATTCCTATTAATTTCAAATGCTCTTCATCAAATACAAAATCTTCTTTCATTTCATTTAACGAAACAAAACCTTCACATTTGTTAGCACTTAACTCTACAAAGAAACCTCTTGAAATAACACCGCTTATAACGCCCTCAAACTCCTCTCCTACATATTTAGATAAATATTCTACTTGTTTGTATTTTATGGCTTCTCTTTCTGCTTTTTGGGCTTGTCGTTCCATTAAACTTGATGATTTACATAATTCATCCAGCTCGTTTTTACTATAAAAAGGTCTTTCTTTTAGTAGCATTTGCAATAAAATACGGTGTACTAATACATCGGGGTATCTTCTAATAGGCGAAGTGAAATGGGTGTAATACTCAAAGCCCAAACCGTAATGACCTATATTTTTTATGGTATATTCAGCCTTAGCCATAGAGCGTATTCCTAAACGACCGAGTACATCTAATTTAGGATTTTTTTCTACCATTTCCATTAAATTATTCAGTACATCTCTGGCTTGTTCTTCATCCTTAAACGTAAGTGAATATCCCATGTTTTTAGCTATGTTAGCCAGCTGTTGCAGGCGTTGCATATCGGGTTTATCATGCACTCTATATACTGCTCCTTGGTTTGATTTTTGAGTATCCAATTTGCTAAAATATTTTGCTACGGTGGTATTTGCCAATAGCATAAAATCTTCTACCAGCAAATGAGCATCTTTTCTTTCTTTTAAATAAACCTCTACAGGAACAGCGTTTTCGTCAAGTTTAAATCGCACTTCATCGCTCTCAAAATTTATAGCTCCATTTTTAGTTCTCTCAGCTCTAATACTTTTGGCTAAACTGTCTAAGTAGCTTAATTCGGCATAATATTGTCCTTCTTTGTTTTCAAGTATTTCCTGTACTTCTTCATAAGTAAATCTCCTGTCCGATTTTGTTATGGTTTTAGCAAAAGTGTAGTTAACTATCTTTTTCTTATTGTCAAATTCAAACAATACGCTAAAAGTGCATTTTTCTTCATCGGGGCGTAAAGAACACACTTTGTTAGACAATTTTTCGGGCAACATAGGGCAAACTCTATCGGGCAAATAAACCGAAGTGGCTCTTAGCTGTGCTTCTTTATCTATAGCACTGCCAGGGCGTACATAATGCGAAACATCGGCTATATGTATGCCTATTTCATAATTTCCGTTTTCTAATTCTTTTACCGATAAAGCATCATCAAAATCTTTGGCATCTTGTGGGTCTATAGTAAAAGTAAGTTCATTTCTATAATCTAAACGCTCTGCTATTTCTTTTTTAGAAATAAAATCTTTTATTTTTTCAGTTTCCTGTATTACTTCGTTTGGAAAAACAAGATTAAAGCCTTGCTCCATTAAAATAGAACGCATTTCTATTTCGTTGGGCGATAAACCGGATAATTTATCTACTACTTTTCCTACCGGATTTTTGCCGGCAGTATCTTCCCAGTTTATAACATGCACTATTACTAAATCGCCTTTTTGAGCACCTTTAGTATAGCTTTCGGGTATAAAAAAATCAAAAGGTACGTTGTCATTTATAGGCAATGCAAAGCCAAAACCATCGGTAGGCTGAAATTTGCAGATAAACTCACTCTGCGACCGTTTTACTATTTTAGAAATTTTACCTTCGGGATTCTGCTTGTTAAATTTGGTAAGCTCTACTTCTACAATATCGTTATTTAAGGCATTCATAGTATATTTTCTTGGGATTTTTATATCATTATCCCAACCTTCTACTATTATATAAGCAATACCACTTTTAGCTAAATCTACTTTTCCTATTATTACTTCATTAGGTTTCTCTAAAAATCTTTTTTTAGATACTTTACCATTTTCGCTAAATTCTACTAAATTTCTTGTTTCTAAGCGTACTAAAGCTGTTTCTATTTTTTCATTAGTATATTTTTTGCCAAAGTGGGTAAATATTCTATTAATTTTTAAGCCCGTTTTGCTTTTGTTTTCTATATATTTTAGTATAGCTCCGTCTATTCCTGAATTTCCTTTACTTTTTGAGCTTTTCTTTTTATTTTTTTTTGACATATAATCTTCTCTTCAAATTAATTTAAGTGTAAATGTAATACTATTGTTTATGATTAGTAATTAATAAGTGTTATTAATCAATTAATAAGAGGTAAATAAACATGGTATTAAAAAAAAGCCCAACCATTGTTGAGCTTTTTTTGGAGGTCGGGACCGGATTCGAACCGGTGTAGATGGTGTTGCAGACCACTGCCTAGCCTCTCGGCCACCCGACCATTTCCTTTAAATGGAGTGCAAATATAAAATAACTTTTCTAATAATGGAAGCTAAGATATTTTTATTTGATTTTATTTCTCAGTTTTTGCATTTTGTTAAAATATTTATGCTTAACTTAGAAGTATAAATTTAATGAACTATGCAACAGAATGATGTATATACCCTAGAAGAGTTTATAGCTTATATAATGATATATGCTGCCACAGCAGATTTTGAAATAAGAGATAAAGAAGAAAAACATATTAAAAAAATGGTAGGAGATGCTACCTACTTTGAAATGTTAGATTTATTTGAAACCCACAACGATATAGAAGCCTTAGAGTTTATAGAAGAACAACGCAGAGTTCATTTAAACGAAGAATTTAGCAAAGAAAATTTACTACATATAGCTAAAGAGGTATTTTTAGTAGATGGCAAATTTGACGCCAGCGAAAAAGCTCTTTATGAAGCTTTAAAACTTTTAAAAGATTAGTTTTTAGTCTATAGACTTTGGTCTTTAGTTGATGATTTTTTGATCTTTAAGAAGCAGTTTTATACCGATTATGAATATATAATAGTCCAATATCGGCTACTTAATCTATTTGGTTATACTTATATTTTGACTTTGAGATTCCTGCCTCCACAGGAATGACGAACGAGACAGAAAAAAATTCTCCTCAAAACGTCATTGCCGTGAAGACGGTAATCCCGAACAAAAAATAATACCGATTAGGAATATATAATAGTCCAATCTCGGCTACGCCTTATTGTACTGCTCTATCGGCATTTACCATTGTAAAAATAAAAAATAGTTTAGACTATTTTGTGTTTACAATTGGTATTAGTTTACTTTTTCCTTTAAACTAACTATTGATTGTTCGGCTACGCCTTTTATAGGTGGATTGCTTTTAGCAATGCGTACATATACTTTTTTAATACGCTTATCTTTTTTAGCCAATGATTTAACTATACGCCCGGCAAGGTGTTCTATCAGTTTTGAAGGTTTTGCCATTTCTTCTTTTACCACATCATATATTATTTGATAATCAAAAGTATCTTCCAGTTCATCTGTTTCAACTGATTTTTCACTTTTATACCAAACCTCTACATCGGTATAAAAAGTATTGCCTTTTTCTTGCTCTTCTTTAAATACTCCGTGATGCCCGTGTGTTTCTATATTGCTTAAGCCTATTTTTAACATGGTTGTTTTTTGCAAAAATATTACTATTATACCAATTATAAAAACATCAAAAATATTCCTTACATTTGGTTTATGAGTTTAATAAAAAAGTGGGAAATCGGCAGGGATGCCGACCACAAGAAAAATGGCGGGATAGGTTTACTTGGCTTTTAAAAATAATAATTATGAATAAATCACTTTTTCCTTTGTTATTAGTAAGTTTATTTTTATTGGCTTGTCCAGATAGGGAAGATCCTGATGATTCTGCAATAGTTATAAAGAACAATTCCCCTATAGATATCATATATACTCTTGATTTTCAAAATCCCACTGATACTTTAGTTTCAAACTTGCCTTTTCCATTAATTCCAAATAATAACACAAATCATTTGTTAATAACCTCAAATAGTGTATTAGATATTCCAGGAGCATGGATTTATTGGTTTGAAGAAAAAAGCCCCCAAATATTAATGTTATATTTTTTCAATAAAGACACTATAGAGCAAGTAAGTTGGGAAAGAATAGAGGCAGAAAACCTAATAGAAAAAAGATATGATTTAACGCTTGAAATTTTAGATAGCTTAAATTGGACAATTACTTACCCTTAAAAAACAAAAAAAATGAAACAAAAACTAAATACTAAAAAATGGTACGGCAGCAATTTGAAGAGTTCCGAACTTTTTAAAAGTTCGGAACTCTTTAGTCATTTTGCAGGTGCAACCTATTCTACAAGCCCTGATTTAAGAGAAGAATGGGATGGAGTATCATTAAGTAACTTTATAAATATAGACAGGAATGTTGATTTTAATCAACAAATACATTTAAGAGCAAATGGATTATATATGCATGAATACGGACACACATTTGACAGCCACCGATTTGGACCTTTTTATCTAGGCAAAATTGGTATAAGAAGTGCCACAGGAGATGAAGAAACTGAACTACGTGCCAATAGGCATGCTAAACGTTATTTTGAAACCAATTATGGAATTAATTGGGAATTGGATTATGAATGGAGATTCCCAACAAGACCCAACTAAAAAACATGAATAATTATTTAATTTATCTTTGTTTAATAATTACTCTTTTTGTCACATCGTGTGATGAGGAGTATAATATTGTTATATGCAATAATTCTCAAGAATCAATATACTATGTGATAGGAGGTAATACTAGTAGTAGCACATATCCTTATTACTCATTACCTTCAGAAGATCATTTTGCTGAATTATTAGTGAGTAATGATTGTAATGAAGAAACATCCATATTCCCATGGAATGAACTAATAGAACGTTCCCCTAATGATTCTCTATGCATATTTATAATTGATAATGAAATATTCAGAGATAGTTCTTGGGTAACAATACGTGAAAATGATTTAGTATTGGATAGAATTTTTATAACTATTGATCTATTAGAACAAAACGATTTTAAAGTTTATTATCCTTAAATAAATCAAAAAAAAATGAAACAAAAACTAAATATAAATACCAAAAAATGGTAAATCACAATGCAGAGTATTAGGAAAATAATTCAAGGTGACAACACCTTGAATGGCGAAAACGCAATTAATATTGATTTTAATAATCCAGAACAAATGGCTTTGCTGACTAATGTAAGTGCAAGTTTTTGGGATTATGGAAGCTTATTCTTTGGAGGATTTACATCATTTTTTAATAGAGGGATGGGAAATACAAACAGATATAATCAAGGACCTTAATAAATAATATGAAATGAAAAATACAATAATATTAATACTATACCTTATAGCACTTACCATATTTTCTTGCGATAAATGTGAAAAACCTTTAGAAATAAATTTTATTAACAATACCAGCAGTAAAATTTATGTTAGATGGGCTAATTTTGATTCAGTTTACTTTCAATGCGAAAGTGGTTTTGCCGGTACGACTTTAAATCCAAATTCTGCGTACACTTATCAAGATTTAGGTAATGATGAATGTTTAGATGATGATAAATTAAATTCGCCTTATTTTAGCTTTGTATTTGTTGATAGTCTCTATTGTACCTCTGAGACTGATTCTGTATGTTGTTCCTCACAGCCGGAAGTAGGAAGAGTAGTCGGCAGATATACATTTACAATAGATAGCTTAGATGCCAGAAACTGGGAAGTAAAAGTAATAGAATGAAAATCAAAAAAATGAAACAAATAAAGAAATTAATTATAGCAAGTGCCCTACTTTTTTTAATAGTAGGCTGTAAAGAAAAATGCAATGAAAATATGAATTTTAAAGAGTATGTTACCGTATATGATACTCGGTCAGATATAACAACGGCTTATACCAAAAGGAGCTATTTTTATATTTCAAGGCATGATAATTTTGTGCCCAGCTCTCGTATAGAAGATATACACCTGTATAGTGACGGGCATGATACTACACTTTTGCTAAAATACGATTATGAAGGCTTTAGAAATTTTGAAGATTTTTTTAGAAAAAATGAGTGTAGCAGTTTATATTTATACAATATTGATTATTCTGATGGTAATCATTATTGGGGAAACAATAATAATACTACAAGGCTTGATAGTATAAAAAAAGACTTAAAGAAAAGAATAGAGTTAAATATAGAATCATTAAATTCTAATGCTTGGAAATACACTTATGAATAACAATATTAAACTTAAAAAAATATCACTATGAAAAGAATTTCACTAATAACTATTATAGCTTTTATGCTGTTGGCTACTTCATGCAAAAACAAATGCAACCGAAATATGGATTTTAAAGAGGAACTTACTGTCGGGGTTATTAATTATGGCATTAATTTTTTTGTTCTAATATCTAAAGAAGGCAATAATTTTATTCCTGATAAAGAAATATATGATGATGCAATTTATGTAACGGCAGCAGGTGATGATACTATAATGCTGAAATATAACCAAGAAGGATATGCAAATTTTGAAGACTTTTATAGACAAAATAAGTGTGAAAAACTTTATTTATATATGATTCCTGTACAAATTATGACTGGTTATTGGTATAATAGATCTAATACTGGTATGAGCTGGAAAGAAAGATATGAATACGAAAGAGAAGAATATAAAGTTGAACTAACTATTGAAAAATTAAATTCTAAGGCGTGGCAGCACATTTATAACCGTTTTTAAACATAATCATTATGAAAAAAAATACTAATTACATCAGTTTTAATTTTTGGGTTACAATACATTTTTAGCCAAACTACTTTATACATATACAATGCTCGTCAATTTTGCTATGATGAGGCGGGTAATAGAACGTGTAGGAAACCTATTTCATTAACAGATATAGATGTGCCTTATAATCCGGGTGGTGGCAATAGCGGAAAAACGGCTTTTGAGGAAGAACAAGAGCAAATTCAAGAAATTACTAAAACTTGTTTAAATAAAGAACAAATTTCTGTTTACCCTATACCTAACTCTGGCACTTTCACCATAAAATTTGAAACGGTTACGGAAAATATAGATTTATATATTTATTCGTTAGATGGCAAAACAGTTTATCAAACTCAGCTTAATGAGAAAGAAAATACAATAAATAATACCAATTTAGCAGTAGGTAAATATGTAATGGCTCTATATTGCCCTAATGGTCAGTATTTTGATTGGACTATTTCGGTAGAATAATATAAAGTCATACTTTACTATCAAAACATTTCATGTATTTTTGTAGTTAAATAATTAAACCAAACAAAGTACATGAAACAAGATACTTACACGCACCCCGATTATTATTTAGTAGATGAACTGCTTACAGAAGAACACAAGGTAATACGCGAATCTATTAGAGATTGGGTAAAGAAAAAGCTAAGCCCCGTTATTAATGATTATGCCCAAAAAGCGGAATTTCCTAAGTGGGTAGTTAAAGAATTGGGCGATATAGGTGCTTTTGGTCCCAGTATTCCTGCCAAGTACGGTGGCGGTGGTTTAGATGATATAGCCTACGGCATTATTATGCAAGAATTAGAAAGATGCGATAGCGGCATAAGAAGCACCGCAAGTGTGCAAGGTAGTTTGGTTATGTATCCCATATATAAATTTGGTAGCGAAGAACAAAAAATGAAATACTTGCCTAAATTGGCCAGTGGCGAAATGTTTGGTTGCTTTGGTTTAACAGAACCTAACCACGGCAGCAACCCTGCCGGCATGGAAACCACTATAATAGACAAAGGCGACCATTATCTATTAAACGGAGCTAAAATGTGGATAAGCAACTCCCCTCTTGCTGATATTGCCGTAGTGTGGGCAAAAAACGAACAAGGCAAAATAAAAGGCTTAATTGTAGAAAAAGGCATGGAAGGATTTTCTGCTCCGGAAATAAAAAACAAATGGAGTTTGCGTGCTTCCATTACGGGCGAGTTGGTTTTTGACAATGTAAAAGTGCCTAAAGAAAATTTATTGCCTCATGCCGAAGGTTTAAAAGGTCCATTAACTTGCTTAAGCAGTGCACGCTACGGTATAGCGTGGGGAGCTTTGGGTGCTGCTATGGACTGCTACGATACGGCATTGAAATACAGTTTAGAACGCCACCAGTTTGATAAACCCTTGGCAGGTTTTCAGCTACAGCAAAAGAAACTGGCAGAAATGATAACCGAAATAACCAAAGGACAGCTTTTAGTATGGCGATTAGGAACACTTAAAAATGAAGACAAAGCCACTCCGGCACAAATTTCTATGGCAAAACGCAATAGCTGCGAGATAGCCATTAACATAGCCCGAGAAGCAAGGCAAATGCTTGGTGGTATGGGCATTAGTGGCGATTATAGCATTATGCGACACTCAATGAACCTTGAAAGCGTAATAACCTACGAAGGCACACACGATATTCATTTGCTAATAACAGGCATGGATGTAACAGGCGTGAATGCGTTTAAGTAGATGTGAGTAGTAATTAATTATAATATATATTCCAAAACGGTATAATTGTCAGAAAACCAAAATATACCACCAAAAAGAACAGAATTTAAGCACTTTATTTGTTTCCTAATTAAGAAACCCTTATCTTTGTAAAAAATGGAATGGACAACTACAAGTTTAGAGTTGAATTTTTGGAAGAAGCCAAAGAGTTTTTAGATAAACTTGATAAAAAACAAGAACTAAGATAGTTTACAATATTTGAAAAGCAAGAAGTACAAACGATAAAGAGCTTTTCAAAAAACTTCAAGAGGAAATTTGGTACTTTAGGACAAAATTCAACAAAACTTATTACAGATTGTTCGCTTTTTGGGACAAAACCGATAAATCAGATACAGTTGTTATTTCAACTCACGGATTAGTCAAGAAAACAGATAAAACTCCGAAAAGTGAAATTGAACGAGCTGAAAGAGCAAGACAAAAGTATTTTAATGAGAAAAATAAAAAGAAATGAAAACATATATTTTAGAAAAATTGACTGACGAGTATATCGGCAAAAAAGGAACTAAAAAGCGAGACGAATTTGAAAACGAACTTAGACTTGACTTATTAGGATACGCCATTAAACAAGCCCGACAAGAAAGAAACCTAACACAAGAACAATTAGGTGAACTTGTTGGTGTGAAAAAAGCTCAGATTTCTAAAATAGAAAATAGTACTACCGATGCAAGATTTACAACTATTTTGAAAGTATTTAAAGCTTTGGGAGCAAAAGTAAATTTTAATGTAGAACTGAACAACCAAAGTATTGCGTATTGAAAAAATGCCGAATGTACACAAAAAAATTGTGCGTAAGCTATCGCTAAGAAAAAATTCTTATCTTTAATTTATGGAACTAAGATTTAACATAGTGTATTTAGAACTTCTAAAAATTATTAAGCTAAAAAACGATTTGAATAGCAAAAAAACAATAAAGAATCTAATAATATAACTAATTTACTAATAAAAGGTTCTATAATGTCAGATAAACAATATAATCTTTTTATAGAAAATAGGAAACATTTTTCTAAATGGAGAACAAACTAATTTTATGTCCGGAAATTCCTTTGGAAATCTTTTTAAAATAAGCACTTTTGGCGAAAGCCATGGTAAAGCTATGGGTGTTGTTATAGACGGATGTCCTGCTAATTTAGAAATAGAAATTGCCGACATTCAAAATGAACTAAACAGAAGAAAACCAGGACAATCTAAAATAACAACCCAACGAAATGAAAATGATAACATTCAAATTTTATCGGGAATTTTTGAAGGAAAAACATTAGGTACACCTATTGCTTTGCTTATTGAAAACACAGATGCTAAAAGCAAAGACTACACCAATTTAAAAGATACTTTTCGCCCCAGCCATGCCGATTTTACTTACGAAAAAAAATATGGCATAAGAGATTATAGAGGAGGCGGAAGAGCCTCGGCAAGGGAAACTACTATGCGTGTAGCCGCAGGTGCTATTGCCAAAAAATTACTGCAAAAACAAGATATTAAAACTACAGCTTTTGTTTCTTCTATTAAAAATATTGTCTTAAATAAAAACCTCAAGCAATTAGATTTTAATTTAATAGAAAAAAACATAGTTAGATGTCCAGATAGTGAAACGGCTGATAAAATGATTGCACTGATTGAAAAAACCAAAGAACAAGGCAATTCATTAGGTGGAATAATTACTTGCGTAGTTAAAAACTGCCCTATCGGTTTAGGCGAACCCGTTTTTGACAAATTAGAAGCACAATTAGCTAAAGCTATGCTTTCTATTCCTGCGGTAAAAGGTTTTGAAATAGGTAGTGGGTTTGAAGGCACTAAACTCTTTGGCTCTGAACACAATGATGAATTTACTACCGAAAATGGAGTAATAAAAACAACTACAAATAACTCAGGAGGTGTGCAAGGTGGCATAAGCAATGGTATGGACATAATATTTAAAGTGGCTTTTAAACCCACCGCCACCATAATGCAAAATCAAAAAACGGTAGATAAACAAGGCAATAAAATAGACCTAAAAATGGAAGGCAGGCACGACCCCTGTGTTTTGCCCCGTGCTGTGCCCATTGTAGAGGCTATGACAAATTTAGTTTTGGCAGATTTATATTTGCAAGCTAAAACTAACAAGCTATGAAAAAACTGGCACTACACTGGAAAATCATTATTGGAATGATATTGGGCATTATTTGGGCAGTAGCTTCTACACAGTTTGGACTAAGTTTGTTTACTATAAATTGGATTGCTCCTTTTGGCAAAATATTTATAAATGTCTTAAAATTAATAGCTATTCCTTTGGTACTTTTTTCTGTAATGAGTGGCATTATAAGTATAGGTACTCCTCAAAATTTAGGTAAAATAGGTGTTAAAACCTTAGGTTTTTATCTTTTTTCTACGGTAATAGCCGTTAGTGTAGGCTTAATTTTAGTTAATCTCCTTTCTCCCGGCAAAATTTTAGAGCAAGATACCCGATTAGAAAACCGCCTTAAATATGAAATATGGGCTCAAAGTAACCAAATACCCATAAAAGATGGGCAATGTTTTAGCTGTAAATCGGAAAATACAGAACTGCTGGAAATAGCTAAAACAGCTTTAGCTAATGAAGAAGTTAGCCAAGAAGTATTAGACAAAATAAATACAGCTAACAAAACTTTAAACAGTGGTCCACTTCAAGCTTTAGTAGATGTAGTTCCTACCAATATTTTTGAGGCCTTAATAGAAAATTCTATGCTTCAAATTATCTTTTTTGCACTGTTTTTTGGTTTAGCAGTATTATATATTCCCAAAGATAAAAGAGAAACTCTGGAAAATTTTATTAATGCTACCAATGAAGTTTTCTTAAAAATGATAGATTTCATTATGATGGCAACACCGTTTTTTGTGTTTGCTCTAATGGCAGGCATTTTAACCGAAATGGCAGGCGATGATTTAGGCAAAATGTTAGACATATTTAAAGGCTTAGGTTTTTATGCTATTGTTGTTGTTTTAGGCTTAGCTTTCATGGTTTTTATTTTTTACCCTATTTTACTAAAACTACTGGTTAAAGGCTTTAAATACATTCCATTTTTTAGGAAAATAGCTCCTGCTCAAATGTTAGCTTTCACTACAAGTTCAAGTGCGGCAACACTGCCCGTAACTATTGAAGTAGTAGAAGAAAATCTTAAAGTAGATAAAAATATAAGTGGTTTTGTTCTACCTATAGGTGCTACGGTAAATATGGACGGCACTAGTTTATATCAAGCGGTAGCTGCCATTTTTTTAGCTCAAATACACTTAATAGATTTAAGCCTTGGGCAACAGCTAACTATAGTAGTAACAGCCACTTTAGCTTCCATAGGTTCTGCTGCCGTGCCCAGTGCCGGCTTAGTAATGCTAATGATAGTTTTAAGCTCCGTAGGTTTAAACCCTGCATGGATAGCTATAATTTTGCCCGTAGATAGAATATTAGATATGTGCCGAACTATGGTAAACGTAACCGGAGATACCACTGTGGCATCAATAATAAATGGAGAAATAGACAATGAGTAAAGAAGAAAAAATAAAAAATTACAATCCCTCGGGTGTAGGCGTTGACAATGGAAATATATTTGGCTTGCCCTTTAGTTTTGAAGATTCTAACATTATAATATTACCTGTGCCGTGGGAAGTAACCACCAGTTTTGGCAATGGAACATCAAAAGCTCCCGCTAAAATATTAGAAGCATCGCCTCAGTTAGATTTATTTCATCACACCTACCCTAACGCTTGGAAACAAGGAATATATATGTTAGATGTTTCGGAAGAAATACTACAACTTAACAACAAATACAAAGTAAAAGCTCAAGAAGTTATTTTGCTATTAGAAAAAGGTAAAGCTATATCAGAACTGCAAGAAACCATTAATGAAATTAATGAAGTGTGTAATCAACTTAGAAAATGGGTTTTTGAACAAGCTACTACCCTGCTTAACAGAAATAAAAAAGTAATTCTTTTAGGTGGCGACCATAGCACGCCTTTAGGCTATATGCAGGCTTTAGCTCAAAAGCACAGTGAGTTTGGTATTTTGCAAATAGACGCCCATGCAGATTTGCGAAAAGCTTATGAAGGTTTTACTTATTCTCACGCTTCAATAATTTACAATGCCGTGCAAATAGAACAAATAAAAAGTTTAACGCAAGTAGGTATTAGAGATATATGTGCCGAAGAAGTTGATTTTATTAACAACAATAATACTATTCATTGCTTTTATGATGAAAAACTGAAAGAAGAGCAATATAGTGGCACAACATGGAAAGACCAAGTGGAACAAATAGTAGCTACACTGCCACAAAAAGTATATATTTCTTTTGATATTGATGGTTTAGATCCTAAACTTTGCCCCAATACAGGCACGCCCGTAGCCGGAGGTTTTGAATTTCAAGAAGCTATTTATTTGATGAAAAAAGTAAAAGAAAGTGGCAGAACAATTATTGGCTGCGATTTAAACGAAGTAGGAAACAACACCTGGGACGCAAATGTAGGAGCAAGAGTATTGTATCAGTTGTGTTGTTTTATATAGGCGAATTTTACCCAAATTTTCATATTCAAAGTTCTAAACTTCTATTAGTATTTTTTTGTGCTGTCGGGAGTTTCCTCCCGACACTTTGATACACCAATTTTTTGTGCTGTCGGGAGTTTCCTCCCGACACTTTGATACACCAATTATCAAAATTAAAAAAAATAAGCATAATGTTTTACAATCAATTCTCTTTGTATATTTTCTTCATAAAATAATGCACTGCTATATTGGTATAACTTTGGTTCATTGGCTAATTTCCAATGTTCTTGCAACGGATTGTTGTGTATGTAATCCATTTTTTGTTCAAACAACTCTTTAGATTCTATATACAATTCATCAAACCTGTCTTGCCAAATTTTAAATAATTGCTTTCCTTTTGAATACCTAATTTTTTCAAGAAGATTAGCTTCTGTTCTTTCAATTTCTTTTCTAATTTGTGTAGATGTAATTTTTTTTAAAATCTCTCATAAAACTTATCCTGTTTTTCCCATCTTCAAAATGAATTAACAAATGGATATGATTAGGCATTAAAATATAAGCCATAATGCTTGCCTGATACTTGTTACAACAAAACGATAAACTTTCTACAACTATTCTCATACTATTGCCTAAGCTAAGTAAATGCAACCATTTGTTGCAAGTTGTAGTTATAAAAAAGATATTGAACTCATTAAAATTTGCTCTGTTTCTTAATCCCATGGTTTAAAAATAAACATTCTATTAGAAATGTCGGGAGGAAACTCCCGACAGCACGGAAAGGTAATAACACCTTGAATGGCGAAGTCTATTTACTTGCTCATTTATTACTAACTACTCTTTAATCTTTAGTATTTCTATTTTAACAAATGATTTATTAGCACCACCAACCGAAGGACCAGCAATAGTACAATGAAAACTATCTGTCAAAATTTTGTACTGCACCTCTAATTCCAACCAATGATAAATAGAGTCAGGAGGATTAATAGGCTTTGTTCTTAGACCAGTATTATCTCCAGTTTCAATAACAAAAGTTAAACCGCAATCATTAGCACTTGTTGTTACAGGGTAAAAAGTCCCTTTGTAATAAACCTCTTCCTCAGGCTCATTACATGCTAATAAAGAAATAATTCCTATAAATGCAACTATGATGTATTTTAGTATCTGTTTCATTGGTTACTACAAATTAAATATTAAAGTTTAGTGAAATCTGCCTGCCAAGAATCTTGATAGTACATTCTAAGTGTATCTTCTTTTATTGAATATCTTTCTGCATCATTTAGGGCATCCATCATTACTTGAGCCCACCATGGTGTTGGAACTAATGATCTATCTTCTCTTGCAATATTGATAGAAATATTACCATTATTACTCAAAATACAATAATTTCCTAAATATTTAATTCCCGAATTAAGTGTAAAATCTTCTTTCATTGTTAAAACCATATAAGTAGCAACCGTTCCTGTGTCAGTAATTACTTGCGAAGAATTGATGGTTTTTATATGCTCAAATTTCCAATTTCCAATTAAGTTGCTATCTCGTATAGGTTCATCTTTTTTTTTGCAAGCCAATAAAGTTGCAATTCCTAAAAATGCAATTAAGCTATATTTCATTATCTTTTTCATTGTTTTACAATTTTTTTGGTTTCTTTATAATTTCTCCCCATAGTCGGCATCCCTGCCGATTTTCCATTTCTTTATTAAACCGATAAACCAAATATAAGCATTTTTTTACTATTGATGCTGTATTTGCAGGGAATTATTCAAGGTAATAACACCTTGAATGGCAAATACCCATCTTTAGTCTCTAAAGTGTTTATTGCAACTATTACAATAAATACCAATATTATTATCTTCTTCATCTCTAATCAATTTTAAAAAGTGTGATATTCTGATTTAGTGTAAACATTGGTTGTAAGTGAACACGCTCTTTTGTTTCAAAAGTATATTCAAATCTAGTCCATTCTTCTCCATTATTTTTTTCAAGAATTAAATAATTATCCTCTAAATAATACTTAAACGTACCTTCTTTTGAATAATAATGCTTTCTATCAAAACTTACTGTATCTATCATTACTGAACTAAAATCTGCAATATTCCTTTGCCAATCCCCTTTCAAATTTCTTTTATCTATTTTATCTTGTGAGCAAGATTGCAAAACCAACGCAACAGATAGTAAAAATATTATCATTAGATATACCCTTTTCATAGTCCTATTTTTTAAGTTCATTAATTTCCCCACATAGTCGGCATCCTTGCTGATTTTCCATTTCTCTTTTAAAAAAACCCACAACTCAAATGTAAGGAATATTTTTGATGTTTTTGTTATTTCTGCTACTCGTGCCACGATTTGGAGTGTTAAATTCAAGGCAGTAACACCTTTATTGGCAAGGTGTAAACTACTATTTTATGCACTCCCAGCCTTCTTCTAAATTATTTAATTCTTCTTTACTTCCACAAAATTCTGTAGAATTTCTAAAAGGGTTATTCATAGGATAATACTGCTTTAAAGAATCTACGAAAGCTATATACGCTTCCCTACTCTCAAATTCATCTTGACAAATATTATCTTCATTATAGAATAAAAAACTTGTACAATCTACCGAACACAAATAACACTGATCTTGACAACCAAAAATTACTAATGTACACAGTAATACTAAACTAATTATCTTCATTATTATGTTTTTCTTTTATGAAATTTAGGGGCATTTCATAAAATACTCCAAATCCAGTACTATAAGACTTAAAAACAAGTTCCCCTCTATAAGAACCTTGAATACTTCCTCTTTGCATCTTATATATTGGAGATAAACTTTGATTCATTTTTATACTAACGCCTAAGTAATGACCATTCTTTATATTATATTTAATACCCGCTCTATAAATAATATTTGCAGTATGTTTAATTATTAAACTTTTATACAAATCTGTAGCTGTTTTATCATTTAAAACTTTACCGTAAGAGTAAGCTATACCTATACCTATATCCCCTTTAACTTTTTTGCCAAACTCAGCATTTACAAAAAGAGGTATTTGAAGTGTAGCAACACTATAATATTTCTCTTTTATAATATTATGATTGATACCGGTAGAAAAATAAACAGGTATTCTTTTATTGATTTTATTTACAAACTCCACACCGATATTATATGAATTGTAATCTCTTATAAATCTATATTTGTTACTATAGTCAATATTTGTTTGAATATAATGAACTGAATACCTTAAAGAGAAATTTTGAGTATAACAATTACTAAAGGCTAAAAAAAATAAAATACTATTTATTATATAAATGAGTTTTTTCATAATAATTATTGTGCAAATTAATAAAAAATCGTTGAGGTAAATTGTAGTTTTCTACATTAATAACTTTATTAATACTAAAATCATTACTACTTTCATAGTAAATTCTACCTAAAATATCATAAATGATAATGCTGAAATTATAGTTGAGCAACTCTTCTGATGGTAATTTTTGTATATAAATTTGATTATTGTTGTAATTAAAATCAAATAGTAAATTACTATGTTCATTGATAATATATTCATCCAAATAGTCTAATTCTTGTATTTCGTTTTTAGCAGAAATTAATGGTATATCAACTTCATCACAAGCATGTTCATCTATTCTATATTCAAACTCTCCATTAAAATTATTAATAAAATCATTTTGAAAAATAATTTCTTTAGTAGCTATCACTTCTAATTTTAATGAGCTAATATTAAAATCAAGTCCATCCAATATAATGGTATCCCCCATAATCAAATTATTATAATTAGGGTCAAGATACCCATTAGTTATGTAATCTTGATTAATTACTTTTTTTGAACTACAATCTATTTTATTATAATAACGTACATATTCTATTTCAAACTGTTGATTAGGTAATATTGTGTTATCAACACCAAAAGGAACACCTAAACTTATAATAAGATCCAATATAGGATCAGGATAATTTACCCTAAATGCATAAACAACGGCAGGGTTTGTTGAAATTTGCTCTACCGCTGCATCTCCACTAAAAGTATTATAATATCTATAAAATGAATATTTAAGTACACCATCAACATACCACTTTATATAAAGAGGTGTATAGTGCAGAGTAATTATATGAAAAATGTCATTATTGAAATAATTGTTTGGATAATCCACTTCAGTTCCACAATCAAAACAGTCTGCATGTGTAGCAAAATCAATTCTACTATTACTTCCAAAGAACTCAAAAATATCAATTTCATTGTTTGTATTTGAATTAGTAATAGGACATATATTATTACTCCATAACCAAAAAGCTGGCTGAAGACCATGATTAGCTTTTCCTATTTTATCTGGAAATTTACATTTTATTTCATAAATACCATAACCAGTATGTTTTTTAGACCATATTATACCTGAGGAATAATTAAAGGTTTGAGAAGATGAGGGATCTGTTATCTGTTCCTGTTCTGCTCTAAGTTTTAGGGTACCATTAGATACAATTACATTATCATCAAGCATATATTCTGCTGCATCATCTAAATACCTCCCCCAACTAAACCTTTTTAACCATATTTCTGGATCAATATCTTGATTAAATTCCTCTTCAAAAATCAACGCCCACTGACCATATTCATTCCATCCACTTGGAGCGTATACCTCTTGGTCGGGATATACATCATCCCAAAGGTCATAAGCCATAATTAATGGCCAATCTGACCTATTACTAACTATGTTGCATGAGAATTGTGTATAAGAACTAAAAACAAAGATGAAATTGATAATTATTAATACTAACCTTTTCATAATTATTTATTTTTAAGCTTAGTAATTTCTTGCTCTAAAACTTGGTTTTTCTTTTCAAGCTGTATCATATACAAGGTTAGTTCTTCTATTTTTTGTAGCAGTATGGCATCCATATCGCCTAAGCTTATGCCATTGTCTATTACTTCTTTTTCATTTGGCACATCGGGTAGGTGTTTGTTTTCTGTTATAAACTGCTCTACTTCTGCCAGAGGTTTTAGCTGGTAGTCTTTTTTAAATACAAAATCTGCCCAGTTGCTTTGGGTTACTATTATTTTTTTAAATATGGCATGCCCATCTACGGTTAGTTTTACATCGGCAGTATTGTGTGTGCCGGAGGTAATTGTTTGGTTGCCTATTTGTACTTTGCCATTATATGCAATATTAACATTACTTCCTATCTTAACATTACCATTAGGTTCTATTTGAAAACGCCAGCTACCTGCACTATGGTCATATAAACCAAATCGTTCTTCAAACTGTAATTGACATTCTTTTCTATTATTACTACTAACAGCACCTAATTTCACAAGAGTACCATAGCTAGTATTTTTGTTTTCTAAATACAAGAATGTATTTGCACCTCCAACGGCATGAATAGTAGCTGAAGGATTTGCATTATTTATACCTATACGTCTATCAGTTCGCTTAACTGTAAACAAATAATCAAAACTAGAAGAACCAGTCCTTTTCCCTCTAAAATGCAAAGACTCTTGGTCGCTATGTGCATTTATCATCCAATTGTTATCTCCAGTACCATCTAATGTTAAAGATGTCCAGTTATTATCCCCTATGGTTAAATTACCATTAAATATTCCATTCCCATTTATGTGAAGTTTTTCTAAAGGATTATTTGTATTTATTCCTAAATTTCCATTTTGCTTAAGTATAAGTTTTGATTCATAGGTATATATGGGAGGAAGTCCAACATGAAAAATTTCTTTTTCAATTTTAAGATAATCATTGGACCAATATGAAGATGGCCCAGTTAAAGAAGGATGAACAATATGCAGTTTTGCTGACGGAGAAATAATTCCAACTCCTAAATCCCCATTTCTATGGTATAAATCACCGTTATAATCAGAACTTCCAGAAGGTATAGGTCTAGATTGAGACATAATAGTACCAAATACTAAAAGCATTAGTATTAATGTGTATAATCTATAGTTGACTATGTGTCTTGTGTCTTGTAAATCATAATATTTTGTTTTGTTTAATGTAAAACTAATTATAAAAATTTAGAATTACAACTTTTTAACAAAAATATTTTAAAAATAAGTATTTATACATAGTTTTTATTCTATCAAGCTAATTTCGCCTATACCTTGCCTTACCAAATAGGCTTGGCTTTCAGTATAGTCTATTATAGTAGAAGGTTGGTTGTTTCCTATGCCTCCGTCTATTACTATATCTACTGTATCTTTATATTGCTCATAAATTTCTTCAGGGTCGGTTACGTACTCAAGCACTTCATCATCATTTTTTATAGATGCCGATAAAATAGGCGACCCCAACAACTCAATAATAGCCTTAGGTATGGCATGATTGGGCACTCTTATTCCTACTTCTTTCTTTTTATACCCAAATATTTTTTGAATGGTTTTATTGGCATTTAAAATAAAAGTATAAGGTCCGGGAAGCAAGCGGTGCATAAGCTTATAAGTGGGCGTAGGCAAATTAGTGGTGTATTCAGAAATATGACTTAAATCTTTACACACTATTGAAAAATTAGCTTTATTTGGTTTTACTCCTTTAAGCTCACATATTTTTTCATAAGCTTTTTTGTTGCTTATATCGCAGCCTAAAGTATAAACCGTATCGGTAGGATAAATAATAACGCCTCCTTGCTGTAGCATATCTACAACTATTTTAAGTCGTCTTTCATCAGGATTTTCGGCATCTATACGTAGTATCATTGTTCTAATATTGTTAAAAATTCGTTTAATATCATTGCCGTTGCTCCCCAAATAATATGTCCGTTTATATTAAAGCAAGGGCAGTTTATTGAAATATCTTGACTTTTTATATAATAATCAAAATTTGTCAAATTGTTTTTATTCATAAAATCAGTAAGCGGTATTTCTAAAATAGATTTAACCTCTACATCATCTTTATTAAAATTTAAAGTTTTATCTACCAATGCCACATAAGGATAAATTAAAAAATTGCTGGGCGGCACATAAAGCCAAGTTATTTCTTTTAAAACTTTATCTTCTGCTATGCTTACGCCTATTTCTTCATAAGTTTCTCTTAATGCTGTTTGTAGTAGGTTTTTATCCTGTTTTTCGGTTTGCCCACCGGGAAAACTTATTTGCCTACTGTGTACACCTTTATACTCTTGCCTTTGGGTTAAAACTATATGCGGAATATTGTTTTTATTATAAACCAATAGCATCACTGCACTCATTTTGGGCTTATATATTTTTAATTCTTCTAAACTTAATTTTTGCCTATAAGGTGGACTTAATTTTGCTTGTGCTTCAAATCCAGGTAGATTTTCAGCATTTATTTGCTTAATTTTGCTATAAATTTCAAAAAACTGCATTAAAGCTATTAGTTTTGATGCAAAATTAAGCATTATTTAATGAGAAATAGATTTTTGTTAGAAGGTGATTATAATGAAAAACCGGTTTTTATTGCCATTGTTTTTAATGAAGAGCAAGTGCATATAGATTTAAGTGTTATTGACAAAAAAACTTGTGATAAGGAAAAACTAAACAGTTGGCTTGAAGGCAAAGCCGAAATGCCCACAACTATAGCTACTTATGTAAGAACTACACACGATGAAAATTTACTACCCGAAGAAATAAAAGTTAAAAATGTAGGAAAAGTACGCTCTATAGAAATAGCGTGGGCTAATACGCTTTTTCATACCAGAATGCTACAAAGCTTTGATAATGAACTTGCTATAATTAAAGATAAGATTATGGCATTAGATGATTTTGACCAAAAAGTTTTTGACGAAGCTTCAGATTTTTGGGATAGAGTTGTAAAATTTAAGCAAGAAAATGCCAGTATTGATAATGCTAAAATAGATGTTTACAAAAGTGAAATTGATGTGCTTTTTGAAGCATTAAAAGAACTGCGAAAAGACCAAAGAAAAGAACTAAGCGAAAAAGCGAAAGAAATAAAAGCAGATTTACTTTTAAAATTAGAGCTTATAGAAAATAAGCTGGAAGAAAAAGCCAACTTTAAATTTATAAGCGATAGACTTAAAGAAGTACGCAAGCAACTGAACCACTCGGGATTAAAAAATAAAGAATACGCTCAAATAGATGAAAAAATAAACTCTTTTTTTGAACGCATGAGCGAAGATAGAGCCGAAAAAACTGCTGCTAAATACGATAAAAGAATAACAGATTTAGAAGATATTTCGGAAAAAATGCAGAAGAGTATAGACTGGGATAAACGCCAATTAGAACAAGAGGAAAAAAACAAACAATACTCCAATCAGAAGTTTCAACTTAAACTTATAGAAACAAAAATAGCATTAATAGAAAGCCGAATAGCTGAAAAAACAGACAAACTAAAAAACATAAACGCTACACTTAATACGCTAAAAAAGAAAGCTGGAACAGAATAAGATTACTTAGTTTTTATGCCTATCCGTTATTATGCTAATAATTTATGCTTTAAGATAACAGTTCGGAACGTTTAGGTAATTTTAGTTGCAGTTTGTATTCTTTTACTTTTGTCTTGATACAAAAGTAACAAAAAATCAAGACTGTAATCAAAAACACTAAAATGCTATAAAACAGACGATGACAAATTAATGTATGCTCAATTTTAGTTTTGCCATAGTGGTTTCACTTGTAGGAGCATACTAATTTGTCTGTTTACTGTTTTATAATTTCATTCATTTTGGATGTCTGTTTTACATCATTTCTTAACGTATTTTTGATTAAGGTCAGATAAAAAGTGCACCTTAAGTTTGCAAGCGGGGCACCCATTGACCGAAAACTCCGTAAAAAATTAAACTGTTTGAAGAACGGAGTGATGAGTTTTTGATTTTTAGGAGTTGAGGTTGTAATGGGTCGCTGAAAACTTAGTGCGATTCTTTTGTAACTCCTGTTTTCCGCTCTGGGACACCCAAAATTAAAAGTCAAATAATTTTTGAAGATATTTGTGTTCGTCTGTAAGTAAAATAGTTTTTTGTAAAGTTTCATCATTTACTGGATTTTTGATTTCAATCTGATAAATACTTTGCAGTATATCTATTACTTTTTCTACAGATAAATCGGACTCCTTTTCTTTTAGTTGGCGTTCTAACTCCTTGTAAACTTTGTAGGCAACAAAGTTTAGACAAATGTGCGCTTCAATGCGTTGCTGTTTTCGATGATAAATGGGTCTGATTTTTAAGTCCGTTTTGGCTATTCTAAACGCCTTTTCTATCTGCCATAAATGAGCATAGTTTTCTAAAATTTCATCTTTGCTGAGTTTTGCGTTGGTAATGTAACCTTTTAGTCCATCCCATTTTGTATCAGCCCAAAATTTTTCTTTGTCAATAGTAATACTCACTTCTCCATCCAATTTCAGGTATTTGTTATAACCTCTGTTGTTGATATTAGCTTTCGTCAGTTTTCCCGATTTAATCCGTTTTTCAAGCTTTACCAATCCTCTTTCCCTGTTGTATTGGTCTTTCTTAGCTCTGTTGTCAGAATAGGAGATAATCAGCTTTAATTTGCCTTTATCTATAATTTTGCTTTCTCCATTCTTCAGCGATAAAGAAAGGATTTCTTTTTTGACAGCAAGTGTTTCATTTTTGATTCTTGCTCCCAAGATAAATTCGTAATTATTTTTTTGAAGTCTTTCTATATTCTTCTTGGAAAGCAGTCCGGAATCGGCAACGATAATAAGCTGTTTCAATCCGTATTTGCTCTTGAACGAATCAATAATAGGTAGCATAGTTTCCCCTTCAAATTGATTGCCCTCAAAGATATCGTAAGCTAACGGATAGCCTCCTTTGCTTACTAATAAACCCAAAACAATCTGCGGGTTTTGGTGTTTCCCCTCTTTAGAAAAACCAGTCTTACGCAATGTGTCTTCATCGTCAATCTCAAAATACACTGTCGTCACATCATAGAAAACGATGCTAATCTTACCATCCAAAACCATTTGTGTATGACGAAAACTAATTTGCTGAACCTGTTCTTTATGGGAGTTGTAGAGCTTGTCCAAATAACGGTAAACTTCGTCTTCACTGTATGTTTTCCCTGCATAACGATACAAATATTGGGTTGTTTTGAGTTTGCTCCTCGGATAGACCAACCTATATAAAACCAAATCCCTGAATAATTCATCCTTGATTTGACAAAAACCTATTTCATCAAAAATTTTACCCAAGACCAATTCAATTCCAGCCAATTTGTGGGAAGTGATATTGTTTAAAACAGATAGTATAATTTCGTCTGTATTGCTAAAATCTAATTCTCTATAACCAATGCGCTTATTTATATAATCTTTTCCCTTTTCAAGCAAGGTCTTAACTTCAGAAGGATTAGAACTACTTCCTATCGTTTTTAGGACTTTGTATTTTCCAGAACTCTTATCAATAACTTGGATACTAATTACACCACTTTTATTTTTCTTTTGCCGCACAAACATTCAACAAAAGTAAAAATAAACACCCTGGGACACCCAAAATTAAAATTAAAAACAACCTAAAATATTGATAATGTATCAACTATAACAAACAGATTGCCGTTTTTGAAAAAACTGCGGAAAACAGGAAAAAGTGCACCTTAAGTTTGCAAGCGGGGCACCCATTGACCGAAAACTCCGTAAAAAATTAAACTGTTTGAAGAACGGAGTGATGAGTTTTTGATTTTTAGGAGTTGAGGTTGTAATGGGTCGCTGAAAACTTAGTGCGATTCTTTTGTAACTTTTCTTCTATAGAAAAGTTAATGTAAAATATGCCTTTGGTATCTTTACGGATAGTTATATCAGTTTTTTAATAAAAGATAGCGGACAATTTTCTACTCTGTTGCGAATTTCCATCAAGATAGCATTGGTTCGTCAAAGAAACTGTCTTGACGATAATGATTCCAAAATGGTTGGCAATTTATACCGATTAAGAATATATAATAGTCCAATATCGGCTTCGCCTTATTGTACTAAATATATTGCTCTATCGGCATTTACCATTGTAAAACACAAAATAAATTAGACTATTTTGTGTTAACAATTGGTATTACTTTTTCACTCTTTTACTATACCACAAATTAGCCACCACTCCACCTATAACCATGGCTATACCAAACAAAGTATATAGCGTATATGATTCTCTATAAAATACAAAACCTATAGCTATGGCATAAATAATGGTTAAATACTGAACTATACTCACTTTAGAAAGTTCTTCCATTTGCATGGCTTTTGTCATATTAACTTGTGCTATTTGAGTGCAAACGCCTATACCTAATAAAATTAGAAGTTCTACAAATGTGGGTTGCACCCAAACAAACATACTCGCTACACCTGCAATAGGCAGTGCTATTAATGGAAAATAAAATACCACTACTAATGGGTGGTCGGTATCTTTAAGTTTGCGAACCATATTGTATGCCAGTGCCGAAAATGCTGCTGCGGCTATGGCTATTACAAAATCTAATAGGCTAATATTTTTATCAAATCCTTTAATAATGGCAACACCTAAAAACGATACTACAAAAAATACCCACTGAGGGAGTTTTATTTTTTCGTGTAGAATAAAAATGGCGAAAATAGCCGTAAAAATAGGCGACAACTGCATTAAAGTAACCGCAGAAGCCAAAGGCAATGTTTGTAAACTATAAAAATACAACGATAAGGCTATTGCTCCAAAAAGCCCCCTAAGAAATAAAACAGATTTGTTATTGCCCCACAAAGAAAGTTTTAACCTTTTAATCATAACAAAGCTAATAATTAAGGTTACTAAACTTCTAAAAAACACTATTTGTATGGCAGGAATATTATCCAAATATTTAACCCCTACATTCATAAGCGAGAAAAAAACGCCCGCAACCAACATGTGTAAAATTCCTTTACTTAACAATGATTAGAGTTCTAATTTTAATGATTAATAAACTTGAAGCTTTTCAAAAATTTCTTCGCTTAACAGCCTGCTTTCTTTAATTCTTCCGTTTTTCAATACACTAACAAAACCCAACTTACATTGGTTCAAACTTTGATTAGAATGTTTGTATTTATAATTCCCAAATTGAGTATCTCTTTGATTTGTTTGAGGATAAAGCAACATACTTTTTGATGATTCCCAATGTAGGTTATAAACAAACATTTGCTTTAGGTCTGCATCATCGGGTTGAGATATATTATTAATTATTTTCCATTTAGTATCAATTACAAATACCGCTGTTTCGGAACTTATTACAATATCCGGCCTAATTTTTTTGTTCTCCCAAAAAATATCTGAATTTTGGAAAGAAACATTATAATTTGTAGGTTTATGCTTGTGCAATATTCTAAAAATATATTCTTCCCAAAGCTTATTCATATCAAATAGCAATGTCAGCATATTTTCATTACCAGAATTTATATTAGGCGAATAATTTAGAATAAGCATTTTTGCTATATCTATTGCCTTATGATAGGCATTAGATTTTCGGGTTAATTTTATTTTTTTAAAATCAGATTGGGTAATAGTCATTGGAGTAATACCATCAAAAGAGAATTGTAAGCGTTTAATTCTATCTTTTAAATTATGTCCAGTTAAATTATCTATAACTTTAAGACCTTCCTGTAATATTTTATGCAATAAATGATCTTTATCATACACTTGATGTTCACAATAAAATCTTTCTTTATGAACCACATTGTACTGTATGTTTTGCGAAAAGAGTAGTTTTCCTTTTAAAGCCAACTGATTTTCCCGTTTCTTTCCATACTTTTTTATCAACCCACGTTTTATTAAATATTCAATTTCACTTAGATAAAGTTCAAAATAAGCTTCTAAAATAGAATTATATCTCTTTTTTAATTGTGTTTCAGAAACATTGTCAATCTGTATTTTTTTACATACTCTCAGCATGTTTAACAATACATCTCTCCAAAGTGTTTTATTATTAGAATTATCTGCTTTAGGTAAAATTTCAATAGTTAACCCTCCAATTTGAATAACACCAACGTAGCTATTAAACAAAATGCCTTTATGTATAATGGTAAAATACTTGTTATTGTTGTTTTCATTAAATTTTACCATAGCTTCAAAATGATGTTTTTGAAACTCAGAATGCTCATCATATCTCAGTTTATCATGCTCAAAAACTTGTATGGGTTTATTATTAGACATTTTCTATTTCTACAGCTTTGTAAATAGATTGAAAAGACTGTACCGTCCAATTTTCAGAAGCTATAAACTCATAAAGCTCTTTTTCTTCTATAAAATCTCTATCGTAAGTAAAATTTTGAGCAAGTATTTTATTGTTTTTAGATTGCTTTTGCTTAACAAAACTTGAGCCTAACACTAAACCTATTTTCCCAAAATCACCATAAAAATATTCTTCAAGTAAAGGAATAATTCTGTCCTTAAAAGTTTCAACTAAATCATAAAATGATTGTATGTTTAAAAAATATGAATGACCAATTTGATGATCTTTATCTATTAAAAATTCTATTCTATCATTTATTGTGCTTAGAAGTAGAGACAAATTTATTTCTTTATAATTTACTTCTTCCAGCAACACAGAATTAGGCACAATTTCTTGAAAAGAAAACCTTCTTCTTAAAGCTGTGTCCAATGCTTCCACACTTCTATCGGCAGTATTCATAGTGCCAATAATATACACATTAGGAGGTACGCCAAATGGTTTTTTACTGTAAGGCAAAGTAAGTGTAATAGCTTCACTCTTGCCTAATCTTTTATCTTTTTCTATAAGTGTTATTAACTCGCCAAAAATTGAAGAAACATTACCACGATTTATTTCATCTATTATGAGAACGAAGTTTTTGTTCTCATTGTCTTCTTTTGAAATTTGTAAATTGTAATCCTTTTTTAATAAATTAAATACACCTGTAAAATATCCTTCCCACCCCACAAATTTAGGCTCGCCATTAATTTGTTTTTGAATATTCTCCTTAGTAAGCGTACCATTTTTATTTTTTTCTTTTCCAGTATATAGTGTTAAATTATTATTCTTATTTAGTGATACTTGAAAAATATTTCCTTTTGGAGTTTTTAGTTCCTTAAACTCTATTTCTGATAAGTCTTTTATAAAGGAATCATACGCTGCATCAAAATTATTTTTTTCTTTTTTTAAAGCTTCAGTACATATCCTCTTAAAAATTCCTTCTTGAATTTCATATTGAATTTGTTCCTCATCTTCATTATTATCCATTACAGGTTTTATTCCTTCTACAAAATCTTCATAACTCATGCTTTGGTGGAATGTTGTAAAATGAATTTGATTAGCTTCAACTAATTTATTATACGCCTCTATTATTTCTTTTCTGCTTCTTTCCTTTTCACCTAAAATAATATTGACTGCAAGCTGCTTAGTTTTATATGTTTTTCCTGTACCAGGAGGCCCGTAAAGTATTTGGTTTAGGGGGTAGTTTTGATTAAAATGTTTTGTCATAACATCCGTTTTTATACTTTGTTTAACTTCTTCTATATTCAAATATTTAGAAACAGAATAAATAAAATCTTGCGTTAACAAATGCTTATATGGGTCTATATAATTTTCTTCTAATTGGGTGTAATCAGAATACTCATTTAAAAAAGTGCTGTCTTCAATTATATAATCATGTATTTGATTAGCAATAGCCAAATACCTTTTTAAGTTTTCAATTTTCCCTCTTTTCAATTTCGTCAATCCAATTTTTTCAGCAAAGGAATTTACCATTGAAAATTTATAAAGAAAGTATTTTGGGGGATACTGCAAAGATAAATAAAGAGCAATTGCACGTAAATCTTTGTGATAGTGATTATTAATCTTATCATTATTAATTAACTTTTTTAATTCGGGAATTTTACTATCAAAAAAAGTTATAAAATGAGTTATTCTTTCTTCCAATATTTTTGTTTCATCAAATAATAAATTGAAAATTTCTATTGTTTCTTTTTCAAAATTTTCAAACATCCAATTGGCATGAGAAATAGGCCAAAAGTTTCCACTTTCCCATAAATTTGTACTTCCATCAACCATAAAAGTATCTCTAAACATTTTAGCTTTATCATCTACCTCCCAATCCCAAGTCTCATAAACCTGTTTTAATACTCTCCATTTATATTTTTCATCGTGTTCTTGTTCAGATAACCTAAAAAATAATTTATATTCAGTCCAGTATTTTTGTATGATTTCAATATCTATTTCTATAAAATCATGCCTTTCTTCCCAATATCTTTCAAATAATTCACTATCGGTAGCAATTGTATATAACTCATTATTATGGTGTATTCTGTACTGTGATTTTTCTTGTTTAGGCAAATATTCTTGACAAGATTGAATCCACAAGTTTAAAATTTTATCCTTATTGGCAACAATGCTGTTATAATCAAAAAATACTAAAGTAGCAGGAGGTTCTCCTTCAAAATTTTCTATTTTACTACCATTAAAATATGCTGATAGTTGAGTTAAATATTCATTATTAATACATAATCTGAAATCAGTATTATTTTCTAAAGAAAGTACTAAGCGACTATTTATATTAACTGAAAAAATACGGTGTTTATCTTTCCTTACAGTTAAACCTAAACGTTCATCATTGGGGTTTAAATTTAGTTTCTCAATTAAATATTTAATCCAATTAAAAAATTCTTGAAGAACTTCTTTATTATTTATTTTTGAAAACTGCTGTAATATACTAACATCCATAAGATGCCAAAGATAATAAACATATTAAATAATTTTTCAGAAAGATAAAACATATTTAACGTGTGTTTGATGTATTATAAATTGCAATACATTTAAAATTAATACGTCTTTGCGAAATTTTATGAAGAATGAATAAAATTGAAGCAATCTCTTTGATATTTAATAAGGAAAAAGATTACCTCCCCGTCAATTTTGCTACTAAGCCACCTAATACGGTTCTGGTGTCATTGCTCCACCATTGTGCTAATAGTACGTCAAGCTGCTTTCTATCTAAAGTTTGATAGTGAGCTAATAAATCTTTTCGCATATTGGCTTTGCTTTGTTGCCAAGTATTGGCACTAAACTGCATGTATTTTTGTAGTTGTGCAAGAGCTTGCTCTTCTACTTTTTCGGCATCTACTACTTCATCTACTACACCGGCTTTTAAGGCTTCCTCTGCCAGTAGCAATTTTCCCTCTAAAATATACTGCGAAGCTCTACCTCCACCTAACCAATAAGCATATATTTGGTAAATAAAATTAGGCATAATTATGCCTACAGGTATTTCATTTAGTCCTATTCTATATTTGCCGTTTGCCATCACTCTATAATCGCTACAAATAGCCAGCACACAGCCACCCGCTGGCGAATGCCCCGTAATGGCACTTACCAAAGGCTTATTAAAAGATAATAAAGCTTTAAGTGTATTAAATAACTCTACAAATAGCGTTTCTATGGTTTCTTTATCATAGCCATAAAGTTCTATTACGTCTAATCCTGCCGAAAAGAAATTGGTTTTGCCCGTAAGCATTACACCTTTTATATCTTGGTTTTCTTGCAGTTCTTTAAATGCCTTTTGCAAATCGTAAAGCATTTCTAAGTTAATAGGATTTGAAGTTCCTCTGTCTAACTGAACAATGGCGTAATTTTCGTTATATTTAATTTGTATAGTATTCATAGTTGTTTATTTTAAAACTACAGCTTTGCTAATAGCTCCGTAATGCGTAGTTCCTCCTTTTATCATAGCATTTATTACTCCTTTTTTTCCTCCTACAGCTACTGCTATATCAAACTCCTCATTAGGTGTTAGTTCTTTTTCGTACAAAATGGCTTCCGTTAGTTCCGGATATTCCGTAGTAGAAGGTCTTGGGTCGTTGCAACTTGTATAATTGTATAATGTTAATTTAGGATTTTCTATATTAGCATCTGCTTTTCCTCTTAATCTTACCCAATAAACATTTTCTCCATTGGCATGGCATTTACCTTCGGTATAATCATTTAAAATTAATACACTTTCTCCTTCAGCCACGTAGGTATCTCTATTTTTTACGGCATCCATTATTTCATTCCAAGAAAAACCTGTGGCATAAACTGCTGTATATGGAAATGCTAACGGTGGGTTTAAAATATCGCCCGGTGGCACTGTATGAACTCTATGATTATCGCTACCGCCTATAGCTATGGTATTTACTCCTTTTAGCAAATCGCAAATCCACGCACTATAACCGTAATAATCAAAATCGTCAAAACCCAATGTTCCATTCCAAATTTCAATAGCGTCATAATCAAAACTTGTCCAATCATAGGCTAACCAGCGTGTTATGGCATAAGGATGGTTTATAATTTTAAAACAACCTGCTGCTGTAGCTTGTTGTAGTGATTGTGCTCCATTTACTGCTCCTTTGGGTCTATCTATAAAAACATAATCTTTATCAAAAGTGCTAAGATTTACAGGAATACAACCTATATGTCCAGTAGGAACAGAGTTATCTGGATTTACGGGGCTTATTTCATTTCCATTTATCATAATAAAATTAGCATCAGTGTAAGCCGCTGCTGTATCCCAGTATGGAAATTCAGGACCTTGATTAAACAAAGCCGGATCTTCATAAGTTGTAGTATGGTCGCTTCCTGTACTATTGCTATGGTCTGTAAGCACCACAAAATCTAATCCTCTTTCTATAGCTTTATTTTTTATGTCTATTGGCCAAGAATCTCCTCCTGTGTCATTGCTGGCACCGGTAGAATGCACGTGAAAATCGCCTTTAAGCCACACACCCGGTATATCAGCTTCCCAATCTTCAGCACAGACAACTATATTTTTATCTTTTTTGCAAGATGATAATACTAATAAAATAAGTGTTAGCTTAAAAATGTTTTTCATAATTGTGATTTTAATTGGTTTTATATCCAAGCATTACCAAAATGCCTAAAAGGCCAAGGAATAGAAACTAATATAAGAATTAATGCTATGGCATAATAAATTAATGTTGTTTTGTGCTTAGCTGCACCATCGGTTAATTTTTTCATTTTTATTCTGCCTACAGTTATTAAAACTATGGCTACCAGCATACCTACAAGGTGCTCTACCGCAAAAAAACGAAAAACACTATTGCCCATTACTTCACCCATTCCCATTGAAAAATAACTCATTCCTTTAGATCCCATAAAATAAAGTCCTAAGCCAATAAGTAGCTGAGTATGTGCAAAAATAAAAGTGAGTAAACTCAATTTATCATCAGTTCTATTGTATTCTTTTTTCAATTTTAAAATTGAATTAATAATTGTTACTACTAAAAATATAAGCAGTACATAACGCAATGAACTGTGTAAATGTATAAATCCTTTGTACATAATATTTTGTTTTTTATTTATTTAAAATGGTAAATCGTCTAAATCTTCTCTGCTGTCTATTGGCGGTTCATTGCCGGCAGGAGTATCTTGGTTAAATTCATCTACTTCTCCTTGTGTTTGGTTTGAAGTTCCACTATTTTTTTCAACTCTCCAAGCATCTAAATTAGTAAAAAACTTACCTTGCCATTCTCTTCCTCTTAGGTTAAAAGAAACTTTTATTTCTTCGCCCTCATTATATCCGTCTATAATATTACATCTATCTTGCGTAGCTTGAAATTTAACAAACTGAGGATAATTTTCAATAGTTTCTATTACAAACTCGCGTGTTCTAAATGTTTCTGTTTTTTGTTCTGTATCAAATACTTTATGTAGTTTTCCTACTACTTCTAATGCCATAATTTATAAATTTTGTTGCAAAGGTATTGGTTCTCTATAAATAGAAGCTAAAATAACTTATTTTTTTAAAAGCTTTTAGCTAAATACGTACATTTGCACCTCAATGGACAAACTAAAATTAGAACATCCTATTTTTAAAAAAGTAAGTGAAGCTGCGGCAATATTAAATATTGACAGCTATGTGGTAGGCGGTTTTGTACGAGATAGTATTTTAAAAAGACCATCAAAAGATATTGATTTTGTATGTGTAGGTAATGGAATTGATTTAGCCAAAAAAACTGCCGAATTGATTTCGCCAAAAATAAAAGTAAACTATTTTAAAAATTTTGGTACGGCACAGTTTGTTTGGAATGATTGGGAATTTGAATTTGTAGGAGCAAGAAAAGAATCGTACAACCGAGATTCAAGAAACCCAATAGTAGAAGAAGGCACGCTGGAAGACGACCAAAACCGAAGAGATTTTACAATAAATGCTTTAGCAGCTTCTTTAAACAAGGATAAATTTGGAGAAATAATAGACCCTTTTGGTGGTTTAGAGGATTTGAAAAATAAAATTATAAAAACGCCTTTAAATCCCGATATTACTTTTTCTGACGACCCTTTAAGAATGTTGCGTGCTATACGTTTTGCTACGCAACTTAACTTTAACATAGAAGAAAATACCTACAACGCCATTTGTGAGAATAAAGATAGAATTGAAATTATTTCACAAGAAAGAATAACAACTGAACTTAATAAAATTATTTTGGCAAAAAAACCTTCTTTGGGTTTTAAATTGTTAGAAAACACGGGTTTGTTAGCTTTAATTTTTCCGGAATTAAGCCTATTAAAAGGTGTTGATATTATTGATAATCAAGGTCATAAAGATAATTTTTATCATACCCTGCAAGTGTTAGATAATTTAAGTGAAAACACCGATGATTTATGGCTACGTTGGTCGGCTATTTTGCATGATATAGGTAAACCAAAATCTAAGCGTTTTGATAAAGACAGCGGTTGGACTTTTCACGGACATGAAGTCATAGGCGAACGCATGGCAAAATCTATTTTTACCAAACTTAAATTGCCACTAGGAAAAGAACTAAAATATGTGCAAAAATTGGTGCGTATGCACTTGCGACCTATTCCTATAGCCAAAGATGAAATTTCAGATTCGGCAGTACGCAGGCTACTTTTTGACGCTGGCGATGATATAGATGATTTAATGTTGCTTTGCGAAGCGGATATTACCTCAAAAAACGAACAAAAAGTGCAACGTATTTTAAATAATTTTAAAATAGTAAGGGAAAAGTTGGTAGAAATAGAGGAAAAAGACCATGTACGCAATTTTGAACCACCCATTAGTGGCGATTTTATTATGAGTACTTTCAATATTAAACCTGGCAGAGAAATAGGTATTATTAAAAATCAAATAAAAGAAGCTATTTTAGAAGGCGAAATAGAAAATAACTTTAAAGCAGCAGAACAATTAATGTATAAAATTGCCAAAGAAATAGGACTTTCGGCTAATGCTTAATTATCAGCGGTTAATGTTTAATTATTTGTCGCCACTTCAAGTAAAAAAAATCTCAACACTAAATACTAACACCCAAAAATCTTTTTTAACTAACATTATTCACTTTTCTGCATAAATCCTATTAATTTTGTAGCTTAAACTTATATAAGTATGAATACTTTATTTTTATGGACACCAGGCGTAGGCGAAATTGTTTTAATAGCCTTAGTTGTGTTATTACTTTTTGGTGGTAAAAAAATTCCTGAGTTAATGAGAGGGTTAGGAAGTGGCGTTAGAGAATTTAATTCAGCCAAAAACTCTATCAAAAACGAGATAGAAGAGGGAATGAAAGAACCAAAAACTACTGAAAAAGAAAAAACAGCTGTAGAAAAATAAGCCATTTTAACTACCATTAATGAAACAATACCGCACATTATCGGAAATACAAACCGATCTTGATAGTAAAACTATTACTTGTTCGCAACTAGTAAATCATTACTTAGACAATATAGAAAAGAAAAAACATCTAAATGCTTTTTTAGAAGTTTTTGAACAAGAAGCTATTGCCCGTGCTAAAGAATTAGATACTAAAAAGGGTAAAAAAGGTAAACTTTTTGGCTTAGTAATAGGCATAAAAGATAATATTTGCTATAAAAATCATACCGTTTCAGCATCTTCAAAAATGCTTGAAAACTTTGAATCTTTATACTCTGCCACAGCCGTAGAAAATTTAATAGCAGAAGATGCTATAATAATAGGCAGGCTAAACTGCGATGAATTTGCAATGGGTGGTTCTAATGAAAATTCTGCCTTTGGAAATGTACTTAACGAAGCTGACAACACTAGAGTTTCCGGTGGTTCATCGGGAGGAAGTGCCGTGGCTGTACAAGCTAATTTATGCCACGCCACTTTAGGTTCAGATACGGGTGGTTCTATACGCCAGCCGGCATCTTTTACCGGTACCGTAGGCTTAAAACCTACTTATGGGAGAGTTTCTCGCCATGGTTTAATTGCTTTTGCTTCTTCTTTTGACCAAATAGGCCCCATAACTCACTCGGCAGAAGATGCTAAAATAATTTTAGAAGTAATTAATGGTATTGATAATTACGATTCAACTGTAATACAAGATAAAGTAAGCGAGTTTAAGATAAATTCTTCTAAAAAATATAAAATAGCTTATTTTAAAGAGTGTTTTAAGGGCGAAGGTTTAAACGCTGAAGTAGAAAAAAATTTTGAGCATTTAATTGCACAGCTTAAACAACAAGGTCATGAAGTGGAAGCCGTAGAGTTTCCTTTGTTAGATTATGTAGTGCCTACTTACTACGTTTTAACTACTGCCGAAGCATCTTCTAATCTTTCAAGATATGATGGCGTACATTTTGGCTACCGAAGTAAAGAAGCCAAAAACATGGAGGAAGTTTATACAAAATCAAGAACCGAAGGTTTTGGTAAAGAAGTAAAAAACAGAATAATGTTAGGTACTTTTGTTTTAAGTGCGGGATATTATGATGCTTACTATACTAAAGCTCAAAAAGTAAGGCGTTTGCTTAAAAATGGTGTAAATGAGTTGTACAAAAACTATGATTTTATTTTATCGCCCACAGCTCCCGAGCCAGCTTTTAAAATAGGCGAAAAAACAGATGACCCTGTGGCTATGTATCTTGAAGACATCTTTACTGTTTTGGCTAATTTAGTTGGAAATCCGGCTATATCATTACCTTTATACAAAACAGAAAAAGAATTGCCTATAGGTATGCAGTTTATGGCAAATAATAATAAAGAAGCCGATTTACTTTCAATAGCTCAACAATTGGGTTGCTAATTGTAAGACTTTTGTAATATTTGTCAAAATCAAAATAAAAGCTGTTTAATTTCGTAATATTGTTAAGAGTTTTAGGTAAACAGCATTTAATAAACTAAATACAAATTACAATGAAAAACTATATTGCAATAATACTTTCTCTTACTTTTATCTTGTTTTCTTGCAAAAAAAAAGAGCATAATTCTCCTGCAAAATTTGGTACAGTTTTGCCTTCATCTACAGGAGGTGCAGATGAAGTAATGATAATACTACCCGACAATATAATGGATAGTACTATGCAGTATTTTATGGGGCATACTATAAATGAAAGCTATAAAATTTTACCTTCTCCCGAAGCTATTTTTAAAATTAGCCAAGTACAATATAGTATAATGAACAACTTAATGTACCGCTATAGAAATATTATTTTAGTGGCAGATGTAAGTCAAAAATCTGAAATATTAGGAGTGGCAAAACAAGTACTTCCTGCTAATGATTTTAAAGCTTTAGAAGAAGGCAAACAATATTTTTTTCATGTTTCTAATGTTTGGAGTGAACCGCAACAAGTATTTTTTGTTTTTGGCACTTCTACCAAAAACCTACAAGATAATGTAGCTGAAAATGCCAAAACTATAAGAAACACTATAGTTAAAAGCGATTTAGAAGTATATAAAAAAATAGCGTACATAAATGGTAGCAATCAAAAATTAAAAGAACAATGGTTAGAATTTCAAGGTGTTAGTTTAGACATTCCAACGGATTATAAACTGGCAGAAAATGAAGACAATTTTGTACTGCTAAGAAAAGAAATTAAAAAAGGAATGATATTCTTGTCTGTAGATTTTATAAACTACAGCGACAACGTACCCGATGCAAACTATGGCATAAAATTAAGAGATGAAAGAGGCAAATATGTTAGTAGCAATTCGTACAATAGCTATACTAAAACCGACAGTACTTTAGGTTTTTTAGAAACAAAAAAAATAAAAGGCGATTTAACCATATATGAAACAAATGGACTGTGGCGTATGGAAAATGATTTTATGGGCGGACCGTTTATTAATCAATACATTATAGACCACAAAAACAATCGGGTTATTTATTTAGACGGTTTTATTTATGCTCCTGGCGAGAATAATAAGAAAAAATACATGAGGCAAATTGAAGCCATTTTCAATTCTTTAAAAGTAAAATAGATAAATAAGACATATCTTTGCTATGCAGGTCGGCTCATTGTTCTATTTCTTGAAAATGGAAAGGAAAGTCCGGGCAACATACAGCAGCTATCTGGTAAATAGCCAGTTCCAATAAAAAATTGGAAGGAAAGTGCTACAGAAAATAACTATTCCGAAACAATCGGAACAAAGGTGAAAACGTGAGGTAAGAGCTCACGCTTAATTATGGCAACATATTTAAGGAGTAAACCCATAGCGTTGCAATGCCAAATATACAGAAGCTTGAGGACAGCTGGTCTAATTTCTGAGGGTAGGCAGCTACATGCTGTTAGTAATAACAGTAGCAGATAAATAATGAGCATCAGCCCAACCGGCTGATACAGAACCCGGCTTACAGACCTGCTTTTTTTTAGATTTTTAGATAACATATTACAGAAATCAGATAGCTGATAACCGATTACTGAAAAATTTAACTTTTATAGATACAATACTGAAAACCAAACTGCGTTTACATAATAAAAAAATATATGAAACCGTATTTAACAATCATTTTTATGTCAATTATTAGTCTTTCTTTAGCTCAAACCGATACTGTAGAAAACAAGTTAAACAGGAAAGAATTTCATTTAAGAATACAAGATTTTTCTCCTTTTTCTATTGGTATAGACTACAAACAGCAGGTAAAACCAAAAGGATATTTTGTGGTATCATTAACCAATGTTAGTTATAGTCGCAAAAAAGCTAAATCTAATAATCCTTTAGATTATCCGTCAATATCTACCTCGGCAAGTGCAGGATTAATGTTAGGTTATGAATTTAGAAGAGAGTTTAAAAAGAAGTTTTCCTTTTATCATGGCCCAAACTTAGGCTACCGCTATAATTATACAAAAAGATATATTGAAAATCCCAGTGTTCCTCCTGCTAATAGAACTTTAAAAACCAACCAACACAGTGCTGTTTTAAAATATAACGTGGGATTTATGTACCAATTTCATAAAAATATATTGGTAAGTGCTCAAATTAGCCCGCAGTTTAGATACAGCCACTCTAAAATTTTATCGGGAATTAATACAAGTAACGAAGATGATTTTAACTTTAGCCTATCTAACTTAGCCGGCACACTTGCTTTAGTTTTTAGGTTTAATGAATAGCTAAATAAGTTCATACTAATTCTCTTCAATTACAATTTCCTTTTCCTTTTCAGTCTTTTTCTTATTGCTTACTTGCAAAAAATTTAAACTGAGATTTATGTTATGTTGCATCTGCTGAATATTGCTATAATCTCCAAAATTCATATTCATAACATAACCTACATTTATAAAGTTGTAACCTCCTCCCAGTCCAAATAACATGGTTTTTGTGTTTCTTCCTCCTATTTTTGCCCATACGTATTCATGATATCCTGCTTTTAAAGCTCCTTCTATAGTAGCTCCTGTTAAATCTGTGCTATATATTAATAATGTCGGTTCTATATATAAAGCTTTTTGTTCTCCAAATCTTTGCTTATAGGCTACATTTCCAAAAAATGTAGGATAAAATTCATTGTTAGATTTCACTAATTCCGGCATAGAAAATCCAAACTCTAACGAATTATTCCATATATAGCTCACTCCAAACCCGCCTATAAATCTAACTTTATTTTCTTGCTGACTTATAGTTACATCTTCTAATTCCACATATTCATTAAAATATTTATCACTTATACTATTGTATAATACTCCAAAATTTAGTCCAAAGTTGAAATCGTTTTTCTCTTTAAACTTTATATTTTTTGAAAGTAATATTTCTGCTGAAGTGGTTTTGTATATATCTTTAAATCTACTGTTTACCTTTGCTCCTATACCTATGCCTACTTTTTTAATATTTCCATAAGCCATAAAGTGCATTCTGCTTGTTTCTTGTACATCCCCGCCTAATGAAGTTGTAAAGTTTAACATTAGCTGGCTACTATCGGAGTGTATTAAAGAAGTGTTATATGATACTCTTTTAAAATTAATATCATTATCTGTTAAGGTTTGCTGTGCTACTGCCGTGCTTATAAATAAAAAAAATATTATTAAGCAGTTGATTCTTATATAATGTGTTTTCATCATGGGTTTAAAATTTATTTGGTCGGTTTATATATATTTTCCCTTTAAAATTCTTGCTACTATCCTGATTATTTGAGAAATAATAAAAATAAGTTCCAGAAGGAAGTTCTTTTCCATTTTGGCTTAAGCCATTCCAGTTATTATTATAACTTTCTGAACGTTTAAATACTTCGTTACCATTATCATTAAATATCTGTATGGTAAAATCTTTATATAAAGTTACATTTTCTATTTCAAAATAATCATTTATACCATCTCCATTAGGACTTATATAATTATTTGATTTTAAATTATCATACTCTATTATATCATTTACTTTTACGGTAAATGTATCTACAAAAGTGTTATCTAAATTATCTGTAACAAGTATTTCTAACTGATATTCATTTTTGGTTTCATAGTCAAATATTTCATTACTTAACAGTTTATTCCCTTCTATTTTAAATGAAGAATTATCCAATGTATTAATATTTATAAATTCAAAAGTATGGCTATCGTTTGGAGAATTATCTTCAGCCACTAATTCTATAATTAAAGTTTCTACGGGTTCGTTTTCATCTATATACGCAGGATTACCCATTATATCTGTAGGTGGTACATTGGTATTAATAACTCTAATTGTAAAGTATTGAGTTATAGAACAGTTACTATTATTTGCTTTTCCACCTATATGAATTTTATATTCATCTTGTGCTAAATAATCTACATCTTCTGCCAATTTAAGCGTATTGCCACTAATGGTAAAACTTTCATTATCTGCTCCTAAATTATCATTTACAAAAGTATATATTCCTGCTTGGTTTTGTCCATTCTCAAGCATCATACTCATATTTCCAACAGTATCGCCAGCTAAAAAATATTCATACACAGTATCGTTACTTAATGATAAACTTGTAATGTAATAATTAGTTTTTACTTGCAAAGGAGTGGCTGCATTTCCTATAGATGCATTTTCTTCAAATATGGCAGATGCTAAGGTGCTAACTAACTCGTCTGTTTCAGCTTTATATAATTTAATTTCTACCGTTTCTCCCATAGCTACATTACTATATACTGTAGCATAAGCTAATTTATTCCCGTTTACATCTATATTAAATTTGGCAAAACCTGCTAAACTATCGTTTATAAATGCTCCTAACATATTATTAGTATCAATACTTGCTTCACAATCTATTATTGCTTGTGCAGTTATGGTCATAGTATATTGATAATCGGAAGAATTTATATTCCAATTGGGAGGTTGTGCTATTATTACACTATAGTTTATAACTAATAAACACATAGTTAACACTATTTTAAATATTTTCATATTATTATTGTTTATAAAGGTTTTATATCTTGTAGCTTTCATAATCTTCAATTTTAGAATAACTAACAAATATTAGGGGGAGAATTTTTAATCCTCTCCCCCATTTGTTTACTATTATAGTACTATTCTTTTATCAATTTTACTGTTTCTGATGAATCTCCCGTAGTCAATACTAAATGATACATCCCTCCGGCTAAATGTAGCTGACCTAAGTCTATATTCAGTCTGTTAAAGCCTGCTTCTAAATTCACATTCTGAACTACTGCCTCTTGTCCCCATATATTATAAAGGGTTAGCTTAGCTTTTGTATCATTTTCTAGTGCTATATAATCTACCGTTGTTTTTCCTTCTATTACCGTTGGATAAACTTTAAATAGTTCTTTAATCTCACCAGCATTCACTTGCATTTTCATACAGGTTTCTTCACTTACACTTATTTTTATTGGGTTTTGCAATGTACCTAAGTGTTTGTTGATTGTATAAGTAATACTTTCTTGTATTGGATAAACTTGCTGTGTAGCTTCATCTAACAATTGTAAGCCTAAAACTTCTTCTTGATTTCCTGCAATAGTTAAGAAACTATAGCCTTGCTCTTTGCTTAAGCTTATTTCATTAACTCCCCTACATTCATCTAATTGGTCAAAAGCTCCTATTGTAAGATTTTCATTTCCTATTAAATATTCACAGCTATTATTATCTAATGCCAAAATATTAGTCATATTGCTTGCATATTTCCCATTTTCTACTACCCATGTATCACTAACATACAAGTTCTCTTCTATCACTCCTCCAGACTTAAACATACCTGCTATTGGATACACAAAACTTGTTGGTGTGTTAGAATAATACATATATCCTTTTCCTGGTATCATAGCTTGCAAACTACCTACCCAACCCAGTTGTGGGTTATATACTGCAAATTGAGATTTACCTTTTATAATATCGCCATCTGTTGGGTTTAGATTGCCTAAGGCGTCTGTTACACTTTGATTTCTAATGGATATAAAGCCTATCCAATTCCAGCCTTGTTTTAAATCAATAGTTCTATTTGTAGGATCTAATACATCGCCTACAAGTACTAAAGTATCAATTTGATTAACCTTTATTTTATAAGCTTCTTCTGGCTTAATACCTACATTATTTAATGCACCTACCCAGCCATTTCCTTCTAAGTAATTTGAAAATTCTTCTTGTCCTTTTATTTCATCCCCTGTTACACTTTCCAAACTCTCTAAGGTTTTATCTAAGTCCATTGAGTCTTTATTTAAAAGGAAGTCTGCTACCCAATTCCAACCAGAATTTAAAGGTACTTCTACTGCTATACTATAATTTGTTTCAAATAACTGAGGGGTATTAATAGTACCTATTAAGGTATTTGAAACGAAAGGTATAACATTTGGATTTACTTCACTAAACAATGTTCCTGAACTTGCATCCCATATTTTAAAAGTAATATCTTCTCCTGCATTCAAATTGCTGTATATGTCTAAGTAGGCATAGTACCTGTCCATTAATGGTTCATACTGTAAGTGGGTTACGCCTCTACATTCACCATTTACAAAGGCTGCCAGCATATCTTCTTCATCGCTACTTACTACATCTTTTATTTTTAAGTAGCCTATTATACTCATTGAGTTAGTATATTGTGCTGGGTCAACTGTCCAGTTTGGTTCTTCATCTCTTACTTTTACATTTATGGTAAGATTTTCAGGGAAACCAAAATCGGTTAGCAATTGTACGTCATTTGTATAGTCGCCTATATTCATGTACGGGTCTAATGTAAAGTTTATCGGCATTATACTATTAGGAGCTATTGTGGCAGTTAACGGTGTTACTGACAACCAACTTGGTATATTTTCTATATCAAAATCTTTGGCTGCTCCCCCTTGGTTTACTACGGCTGATGTAAAACTTAATGGCTCTCCAACAGCTTTGTCAAAACTTAAAACATCATCTTGCCATATTACTTGATTTTTATCTACATAAGCTATCCAAGTTTTAGGAGATTGCATTTTATTTCCATGTAAATCTTTCACTCCTTTAACTGTAATATCTAATGTAACATTTTCTATCATGCCACTTGCAGTAGTTGGTGTTATTATAATTTCATCATTATTTACACTATAAGTAAATGCTATACTTTCTACCGGACGCGGTATTTTTAATTTAGGCACGTCAGCTATTATATTGGCACTACCTACATTTTGAACCGTATGCGTTGTTGAATCTATTTGCTCAGAAATTGTAATAGATAATAAAGGAATACCTGTAGGATCTAAAGCATAGTTTTCAAAAGGCAAGTACAATCTTAAGGCATACTCATCGCCTTGCATTCTGTTATGCTTATCACGTTTAATTTGTTCAAATTTTCGGGAAGCATCCCAGAATCTAATTTCATCTATTTTACCTTCAAAATTTTGATCAACAGTTTCTACAGAGCCAGTAAAGAATCCTCTAGCTCCTACATACATTGTTGGTCCACCAAAATCATTATATGGTAGAGCTTGCACACTGTTTTCTAAATTTCCATCTATATAGCTTGTTAAATTACCCAATCTGTTTAAAACCAAAGCAAAATGATGCCATTCCCCATCAAATAAATTACTGTTGCTGGCTTGAAAATCCATACCGTTGTGTAATACATGTAGCATACCATTGGCATCTTTTTCTATATTCCAGGCATACAAACTATCTGAGGCTATACCATCTGCCTTTCCTGTAGATAGTAGGGTAGCTGGTGTAGTTTGGGTAGAATTAAACCAAAAACTTAGTGTATAATCCATTTCTTCTGTAATGTTTACATCTCCCTTAGCTACTTTCAAATAATTTGTACCATCAAATTCTATAGCATTTCCGCTTGGCTCTATTGCCCATGTGGCTCCACTAATAATTCCATTTCTTGCTCTTACATGGTCTTCAATTAAAATTCCATCTGATTCATCAAAACGCCAGTTGTACAATAAGTTTGACTCCGTACTACTTAATAATTTACTTTTCTTTAAGCTAAATTCTGATAGCGTTTTCGTTTCATTCCATATTCTTACATCATCTATTTTGCCACTAAATGCTGCCGTATTATTGGTGGCATCTTTGCCTATTAGCATTTTTCCACTACCTGTGTACTTAGGATACAAAGTAGTATTACCACTATTAATTATACTTGCCGTTGTAGTTTGAGAAGCTTCATACAACTCGGCTGTTTCATTATCGTAATTATACGCTACGGCAAAATAATGCCAATCGTTATCTGTATAGCTAGTATTACTAGTTACACTCATCCCGTTAATGGTAAATTCTAACTCATTATTAGTATTAAAGCCAAATTTTATTTGCTCATTGGCATCTGTTCCTTGACTAAGTATAGTCATAGCTCCTAAAGCATCTCGTTTAACAGACAACTCAAGTGTAAAATCTCTGTTTTGCAATGGTGCTCCGGCTGTTATTTCTACATTATCATTTACACCATTAAAAGCTAAGCTACTGGCGTGGCTGGTTTCTGAACCGTTTAATACACCTCTTACATCAAAATTTAAAGAAGTTAAACTGCCTAAATCTATAGGTTCGTTAAATCTAATAAGTATATCGTCATTAGGATCTAATATACCATCTGCAGGACTTGGTGTACCAAACGGATGTGGATTTATTCTGTCCATTACACCTGTATGAGTAGCTGATTCTTTATCGGCTAAGGTACATTCTGTTACTAAACGCAAATCATAATTACCATCTACAATTTGGTCTGTTTCCCAATCCCATAAAGTAAATGCAGTATTAGTAGGAATTTCAAGTGCAGCAGGATTATTTAAGCCAGTTGTATCTTTATAGAAAGTTTGCAAGCCTATCCATTGTGCTGATGATGTTGGTTTATAATCTAACCTAATGCTATTAAAGTCAAAGAAATTAATGTTATAATCATCTATTGCTATAGGCAATGTATCATTAAAACTATTGTTTAATACCCATTGGTCTGAAGGAACAATAAAACTCACATCGGTACAAGTAGGTAAAAAATGAGCACTTACATATACGCTATCAACAATATCTGGAAAATCATTTGTAGCAGCACTAGGGTCATACTGACATATTGAATGTAATAAAATCAATATACTATCGTAATCATAAACGGGGCCTGGACCTTTTTCTATAGTTAATACTTTATTGATAGATGAACCACCATTTATAAATACATCTGTTGAAGGAGCATTACCATCTATTTTTACATACGCACCAAAAGGATTACTGGCAGGATCCATTTTTACTCTATAAATAACATCATCATTTGTTTCTGATAAGTTAGTTAGCGTTAAATTAAATACAGCTGCATCACTTATTGGTATATTTGTTAGTAATGATGGTGCTACACTAATATCTACTTTCTCTATTTGCTGAGTTCTAGCACTTAGCTCAAAAGATGGATAATTAGGATTTGAACTTTGATTAGAAGGTTCATCTAAGTAATACTCCGTTAATAAAGCATCTTCATGCGGACACGCTGTTCTACCTCCAGGTCTTAGTTTAAAAACAGGTCCCCAACCTAAAAATGAAGGATAAACATCTACTGAAAATAAATCTGCTTGGTCTTGGTCATACAAAGTAAAAGCCACTGTTTCAGTAGAACTATTAGTGGTACTCCAATCTTTCCCGGAAGAAAAATTCATACCGATACTTTTAGACATTCCAACACCTGTATTGCTTACTTTAGTTTCTAATTCTACACCTAAGCTTGCTTCCATACCGTATTCTACATTTCTTGTAAAAGTAGAAGCACTTTCGTGAGTAATTGATGATGTAAAACTATTTCCCCCACTTATAGAATAATTATTACTTGTTTGGTTAAACTTATCTTCAATATGTTGCTTTTGCAATTGATAACTAGCATAATCATCATAAATTTCTGCTGCGGCTATTCCAGTACTACTTCCTATGGCAAAACTATAACCTCCTATCAATCCTGTTCCAGGAATAGGAACAACACTTACAGCTCCGCCAACTCCTTGTGCTATTCCTGAAATTGCTACTAAAGCTTTATATGCATCTAATTTCGTTTTGTATTTATCATACAATTTTGTTAATTCTCTATCTTTTAATTTTTCTCTAATGCCTGCATCATTAATATTAACTTTTTCCCACTCATTAAGCATTATAGATAATTCCCATTGCCTAATTTGATTATTAATCCAACGTACACTATCTCCTGTTAATGAGTCCTGTTGATTTGTTGCATTATATGTGTAACTAAGTCCATCCATAACTTGATATGAAGGATTTTCTAAATCTTTTAACCTTTGCCAAACTTCATTTAACTCGCCAGATGGCACAGCCAATTTTTCAACAGATAGTATAGAATTTAATCCATTAATAGTGTCATAAGCCAAAGAATCTGTCAATCTCATCATATATCCAATCACTTGGTCACTTGTCAGTTGAGGTAAAGATGCATCTACTCTTGAATCGTCATTGTTTAAACCATAATTAGGATCTGATATAGGTAAATGTGAAGTATATTTTGGATTAGATTGTAACATTACATTTCTCAATTCTATTAAATCTGGTATAATGATATCTTTTATATCATTTTCACTATACATAAATTGAGTACTATACCCACCCGGCACTACTGATAAACCATAAGTTTTAGCAAATGAAAAATTAGCAAAAGGACTACCTACACACTCAACCTTATTACACAATGAATCTGGCACAAGATTCAATGTTTCTGATATACCAAAAGTTACATTTTTTGATTTTCCTATATACATATCGCTACCTCTCCCTGGTAAAAATTCAACTGAATTTGTTTCCCATGTTTGTGTATTGGTTGTAACCGTTGTTTCTGTTCCTGAATTACCTCCCGTAGCTAGTGTATTAAATCCAAAATTAAAATTATTTTTCATATCTGATTCTATCTCAACTCCAATTCCTGTTGAAAACTTAGCTCCAACAAAAACTTTATCTGTAGAAGCCGTTGTACCACCCAAGCTCCATTGCCAAGAGTTTTCTGTAGTTTTTGTACTACCAACTTCTCTACTTGCAAAACTATTACTGCCTGGAGGGTCTCTTAAAACATATTCTGGAATTTGAGGTCCAGAAGTAATAAACTGCTGACCGTCTGATTTAGTCCCTAATATATAAGCTCTATATATTCCATCATAAACACTATTAAAAATACCTGTAGGTGTCCCATTATAATTATATGGTTTCCATGGAATAGCCGTTCCGTTTGTTTTTATTAAATTAATTTCTAGTTTCCTGGTAAAACTATATTCCGGTATAGATAAGTTTTCTGTAAAATTAGGTTTACCAATAGGAAATTTGTAAACTAAGTATTTTAGCGAGTCTAAGGTATTAACATCACTCATTTGAACACTATGAGCACCCGGTTGAGATAACTCATTATTAAACTCAAGTTTACCATCTGTTGTTGGAACACTATCAATAATTCCAGTTTGAAGATTTTCATACTGTTCGTAAACTAAAATATAAGCTTTAATTTCAGTATTCTCTCCTCTTGCATCAAATACTGGCCAGTTAAATGAACTTGCAGGATTCGTTAAATCTACAGATATTGTATCATTTGTAACTGGATGAACATAATTATATTCTTTCAATCCAATTAGAGGTAAATCAGGTCGTTCAAAATCCATAACTACTATCTCTGGATTTTGTCTATAAATATAATCTAATTGTTTTTGGTAGCTAAAAGAATCTACACTATAAATTGCATTTACAGAATCGTATCCTAAAGTATCATAAGCAACTGTAAACTGAGGTACTGTATTCAAATCTAGTAAATCTAATACACCGAAATCTATAGTAGGATTACTTGGAATAGTAACTGTAGGTATGTATCGTAAAGGAGGTAAATAAGTAAGGTATTCTCCAGAATTAATATCAGTCATTAATGTATCTGTATAACAACCACCACCCTGCTGAGATGTTAAAATTATTTGTGCTTGACCAATATTATTTGTACTTTTTCCTAACCCCGGTATGTATTGAGCTTCTCTTAATCCTCCTACTACACGACCAACTACTTTTATTAATGTAGAATCTTGAAAATGAATTCCGGCTAAATCATCTTGAAAATTATATGTTCCTGAAGTGGGAAAACGTCCTATATTCATAATATGCCCATTTTTGGCAATAGTAATAAAATGGTTACCTATAGGCACTTGTATTTCAAAAGCTCCAACTGCATCTGTTGTAACAGGAAGTCCATTAGCTACCACTGCATTTCCATCTATTAACAAAGATGCCCCTTCTACGGCACAATAGGTATTAGCATAAAACAAATCTCCAGTAACTGTAAAAGATGAAATATCTTCAAAATCTATATTATTATGTATGCTATTCCCTTCTCCTATAAACAATACTCTTGTACTTGGGTTAAACTGATGTATTGAATAACTAGGGGTTAAAACAAATGTTTCTCCAATACCATTATATGGTACTATCATTACATAGTTTCCACTAGCATTTGTATATGAAGATGTTGTTAGCTGCGAAGCTGTAGGTATAGTACTACTCCATTGTACACCACTACCATTAAAAGCAGCATGATTCCTATTGTAGCTTGTTCCTGTATGTGAAAAATCATAAGCATAATTTCCTCCACCTTCATTCATTTTTAAATATAGTTTCAAGCCCCTTTCTGCACCACTAAGTTGTCTTGAAAAATCTTGTAAAACAGTAATAGAATCCTTTCCTATATTCCAATATCTAAACTCGTCTAAATTACCTTGAAACGCACTACCAATAGTTATTGGAATGGTGTTATTATTTACACTTCCACTAAAAACAGTATAATTTGTACTTACTCCATTAACATATAATCGCATAGTATCGTTGTATAGAGTTGCAGTTAGCTGATTATAATTATTCAAATTTACCATAGATGCCGGAACACTAACTGTATATTTATTTGTAGGAGAATTATAAACACTAAATTCATAATTACTACCTACCAAGCCTATCTCGTAGCTTTCTAACTTATAAACTAAAGTAAAATTTGAGGCATGAGATATAGGGTTAAACCACAACTCTATTGTAAAAGAATCAGGTACTTGAAGCGAAGAATTATTAGCAACTTGCAAAGAAGATGTTCCATCAAATAATAGAGAGTTTCCTGTATATCCACCTGTACTTTCTGCTGTAATTTTTACGTCTTTTACAGCTATACCTCCAGTATAATTAACCTGACCTGCTACTGTACCAAAAGCACTTCTAAAACCTACAGATCTTATAGTATCACTATAAAAAGTATTGGTATTACACTGCGAACGCCCCACTAATGCATATTCATAAATAACATTGGCATCTGATGTTTGATCTATATAAAATTTAATAGCAGGATCTAATAAATCTAATTGTACAAAAGCACTATCTTGCTCCGTAATTCTTTTTCTTAATAGCAATACATTGGTAAGTTGATTTTCATTATTCAAATTCCAAGACATTTCTACTTTATTAGAAAAATAACCTTTTGAAGCTAAAAACTGATGTGTTCTAAAAGTACTATCTAATGCTTGAGGAGCAACTACTGCACTAATACTTGCAGATGAACTAACACCACAAACATTTTCTGAACGCAATATATACGTATAAGGTACGCATACTGCTCCAAATTCATCAATATAAGAAGCATCATCAGCGGGAATAATATAATCAGCATTTCCTGTAGATGAAGAGCGTATAAACCTAAAGTTATCTTCATTAGAAGGTGCATGTGAATTATCTGTCCAATTTAATTCCATATGGGCAGTACCCGGCAATTGAGTTACTGTTAAATTTGAAGGGGCTAATGGTTTGTCTAGTGCTATTCCAACATCTGATGAAGGATACCCTCTTCCTACACATTGAGTGCCATTAGCATATATCACAAATGTATAACCTAAATTTCTATTAGGTGCATCATATATATAAGAATTACTTGATCCTGAAATTGAGTTAATAGTTTGAACCTGAGCAGGACTTCCAGAAGAATAATCAATAACATCAATTTCATAACTTGCCGGAGCCGCTTGATTCCATGACCATGACAATCTTATTTTACCATCACATCTATCATCTGTAGCTTCAAAACCAAAAGGAGCAGGTAAAGGAGGTATAGCTGATATTGATACTTGGCTAGTAGATTCCTCTCTTTTATTTAATGTTACATTACCATAAGTATCTAAAGCATAAGACACCCTTACTTCATACCTATGGTTATTATAATCAGCAATTAGTATGTCCTCATTATTATTACCAGAAACACAAGCTACTGTTTTTATAAGATTATCATCCTTATATATTCTTGCTCTCATTGATGTAGCATCTACAGCATCCGTATTTTGTATATTCCAAGATAAAGTTACTTTTCCACAACCGGCAGTAGCAGATAAATTTTGTCCTAAATTTATATCTCCCCAGCCTGTCATTTCTACAGGAAAATTAGATCCCCAACCACCTTTGCCCGTATTTGAATCGGGTCCTTCATCTTCAAAATGAACAAATCCCGGCTCAAAACTATAATCCTCTAAATACAACAAATCATTAGGTATTGGCACTCTTGTTTCATACCATATAAGGCTTCCATTAGGGTCCCTATCTACATTGTGTGCCCTTCTGTATATTCCCCCCGTATTTAAACCACTATAATATTGAGATAATCCCATATTGAGATTCCCGATATTAGGAGTACTAATAACATCATGATTACTAATAATAGGGTTACTGCCATCACTTAGAGAAAACAATTTTTCATCATTCAAATAAAATTCTAACACCATTAAGTTATCATGGTCTCCGCTTGTGCTACCATGTAAAATTAAAACATCACTTGTTACTGTCCTATTACTTTTATTCAAAAAGTTACTAAAATCCACATTACTACCAAATCCATAATTCCAAGGACCAAATAAGCTTACATACTCGACTTGATTTACAAATTGAGCATTAGAATGAAAAAATATAATAGTGAAAAAAGAAATAATAAAAGCTGTTAAAGAATTATTTCTTCCATTTAAAGTAAATTTGTTTTTCATGGTTTTCATTTTATAGATTTTAAACATATTTTAATACTTGCGACAAAACTATTTTTTTATTTACTAATTTTTAAAAAAATGTGGTGAACTGTAGAGTTTTGTATGTGAATGACATTTTTACAAGGGATTTGTATATAATAATGGACATTTTTTTATAAACAAATAGATGGATATTATACACATATAACCATAATATGTAAAATATATCAACGGTTTAAGAAAAGGGACGGCTAAAAAAACTTCTCGTACAATTATATTTTTATCTGTTTAATTTCCAAATTATACTCCCCATTAACACACAAATAACACTTTTAAATTTGGTACAGTTATAAATTGTATATAATTTTGTACACTTAATAAATAAAACTATGGCTAAAATATTGATAGTTGACGATGAAAGAAGCATCAGAAATACCTTAAAAGAAATTTTAGAGTATGAAAAATATAAAGTAGATGAAGCGGAAGATGGAGCTAAAGGCTTAAAAATGATACAAGAAAACCACTACGATGTGGTTATTTTAGACATAAAAATGCCAAAAATGGACGGCATTGAGGTTTTAGAAAAAGCCATGTTAGAAAATCCCGAAACACCTTTTATTATGATTTCGGGACACGGGAACTTAGAAACTGCCGTAGAATGCGTTAAAAAAGGTGCTTACGATTACCTGCAAAAACCACCAGATTTAAACCGACTTTTAATTACAGTACGCAATGCTTTAGATAAAAGCAACTTAATAGTAGAAACTAAAGTTTTAAAACGAAAAGTAAGTAAAACCAGAGATATTATAGGCGAATCTCCCGCTATTAAAAAAATAATGGAAACCATAGAACGTGTAGCCCCTACCGATGCCCGAGTGTTGGTAACAGGCGATAACGGAACCGGAAAAGAATTAGTGGCTCGCTGGATACACGAAAAAAGCAATAGAGCAAAAGGTCCTTTAGTAGAAGTAAACTGTGCAGCCATTCCTTCTGAATTAATAGAAAGTGAACTTTTTGGGCATGAAAAAGGAGCTTTTACATCGGCTATAAAACAAAGAGTAGGAAAATTTGAGCAAGCTAATGGAGGTACTTTATTTTTAGATGAAATAGGCGATATGGATTTATCTGCTCAAGCAAAAGTGCTACGTGCTTTGCAAGAAAATAAAATAACCCGGGTAGGTGGCGATAAAGAAATAAAGGTAGATGTGAGAGTGGTGGCGGCTACAAACAAAGATTTGATTGCTGAAATAGATGCCAAAAAATTCAGAATGGACTTGTACCACCGTTTGAGTGTTATTTTACTTCATGTTCCGTCTTTAAATGACAGAAAAAACGACATTCCATTATTGGCAGAAAAATTTGTAAAAGAAACTTGTGAAGATTATGGTATTCCCATTAAAACCATAACCCCTTCTGCATTAGAAAAACTAATGGAATTTGACTACACCGGAAATATCAGAGAGCTAAAAAACATTACTGAAAGACTGGTAATACTAAGTGGCACTAAAATAACAGACGAAGATGTAGAAAGTTATGTATCAAATTCTGTAAGTTCAAAATCGCCAACTGCTTTATTTGATCAGTTTGAAAAATTTCAAGACTTTAAAGAGCACATAGAACGCTTATTCATAGAAGATAAACTAAAGAAAAATAGCTGGAATGTATCTAAAACTGCTGAAATTTTAGATATACAGCGTAGTCATTTGTATAACAAAATAGAAAAATACGATTTGAAGAGAGTTTAAAATAATGGTTAGTTATTAATGTTTAATTATTAAATAAAAGCATTAAAAACTATAGACCAATGACTAAATACTAAAAATATGCAAGTAGCTATATACGGTAGAAAACTAAAAGAAAATGTTGCTCAATATGCTCAAAAATTATTTGACTTATTAGGTAAAAACAATGTAGCTATAGTTGCTTACGAACCTTTTTACAGACATCTTAAAAAAGACTTGCAACTAAATATTGAAGCAACTACTTTTTCAAAACAAAATGATGTAACCAAAAATATAGATTTTGTTATTAGCCTTGGTGGCGATGGCACCATATTAGATGCCGTTAGCTGGATTGGAGAAAAAGAAATACCGATAATAGGCATCAATTTTGGTCGCTTAGGTTTTTTAGCCAGTATTCCTATAGATGACATTGAAAATGCTATAAATGCCATACTAAACAATCAGCATGTAATAGACAAAAGGAATATGGTAGCATTAGAAACCAACAAACCATTATTTAGAAAAGCTCCTTTTGCCTTAAATGAGTTTACTGTTCAAAGAACTTTAACTTCATCTATGATAACTGTACATACTTATTTAGACGGCATACACCTCAACTCCTATTGGGCAGACGGACTGATAGTGGCTACAGCTACCGGCTCTACAGGATATTCGCTAAGTTGTGGTGGTCCTGTTATTTATCCTAACAGCAAAAACTTTATTATTACGCCTGTTGCCCCCCACAACTTAAATGTACGCCCTATGGTAGTAGCAGATGATGTAGAAATAAAACTAACCGTAGAAGGGCGTGGCTCACAGTTTTTAACAACCTTAGACAGCCGAAATAAAACCATAGACAGTAGCTATACTATGTATTTAAGAAAAGCTAAATTTCAAGCTCACTTAGTTCGCTTAAGTTCTAGCAATTTTGTAAATGCTATAAGGGAAAAACTTCTTTGGGGCGAAGATTTGAGAAATTAGAAAAATACAAGATACCTCCTTATATAAAGTATGAAAAATAATTTCACATTCCATAATGTTCCCCTCCTAAAAAGGATGAAAAAAAATTTATACGCATTGTAAATTGGAAGCTATTAACTTAGAAAGTTCTAACAGCTCTGACAAATTTATCATGTGTTTTTGGTTCTGATAGTTTAGACAAACCTTTTAAGAAATACGCTATATTATTATTATATAAAGTAGATGACCAATATCCTAATATGCTAACACTCGGTAAGCCCGCAGGATAATTACTCCCTAATAAAATTAGGTCTTCAATTTCAGGCAAGAACCAATCATTGTAAATACTGCCATTAATACCACCACTTAGGTTAGCACAATAATTCATTGCATCATCCCAAATTAGTCTATTAGGTGCATCTGAGTTATAACATACACGCCCATGACCAGAGTCATCAAAATTAAAGACAAATCCACCTTCATATTCTGCACCATAATATAAATTTGTAAATTGAAAATCATTACTATAAAATGTCCCAAATATATTTATTACCACCATGCGAACATGATATACAGCACCTAATGTTAAATTTGTTATTCTCACACTTGACACTGTTTCATTAGTAGTTCCACTTACTGGGCTTGTTATAGCGGTAATAGTACTATCATAATTTGTATTCAACCCATACTCAAATAAGATTGTTGAAGAATAGCCATTGGCATTTACTATCCCATTAAATTTTACACCATTCGTATTAATATTTGGTCGGGTTGTATATGCTGTTTTTAAAGCCGATGGATTTTGCCATTCTGGAATACCGGATGTATTTACAGTAAGTATTTGACCAGTATTACCCGAAGCTACTATTTCCCATGATACACCATCCCAATATTGCATTTCTCCAATTTGTGTACCTTCTGGAACATTTGGATCTACTTCGCTTGAAATAAAACCACTTACATCTGGAATTTCACTACGAATTTGAACTACTGAATCGCTTAATTCAGTTTTAGTAGCTAAAGTACTTAAATCTTGATCACCAGTATTAATACCGGACAAATTACTTAGGTTAGTAATATCCGTAGCAGTGATATTTGCAGCTTGACTACTGCTAAAAGTTGGATCTGTTTCAGAAGCTATAAAACTACTTACATCTGGAATTTCACTACGAATTTGAACTACTGAATCGCTTAATTCAGTTTTAGTAGCTAAAGTACTTAAATCTTGGTCACCAGTATTAATACCGGACAAATTACTTAGGTTAGTAATATCCGTAGCAGTGATATTTGCAGCTTGACTACTGCTAAATGTTGGATCTGTTTCAGTAGCTATTAAACTACTTACATCTGGAATTTCACTACGAATTTGAGCTACTGAATCGCTTAATTCAGTTTTAGTAGCTAAAGCACTTAAATCTTGGTCGCCAGTATTAATACCGGACAAATTACTTAGGTTAGTAATATCCGTAGCAGTGATATTTGTAGCTTGACTACCGCTAAAAATTGGATCTGTTTCGGATATACTTCCTGTAACTGTTTCCGCAGTTTTAGCATGTAAAGCATAAGGTACACTTAATAGTTGGCTTACCCCAGTAATAGTATAAGTTGTGCCACCGCTTAGATCTGTTTCTGTTTTGATAAAATATGATCCGTTTGACCAGTCTATGGCTGTGAAATCGCCACTTAAAATAGTTCCTGTACCAATTTCTATACTTACTAAACCATTGGCATTGGTATTCGGAATTTGTGTTTCCACATACACTGCTGTTCCATTCACAGCACCTTGTAGTATAGAAATCTGCATCCCTACAGTTCTATTACTGACTAAATTATTGTTTCCATCTCTGACAACCGCTTGATAACTCATTTTTTCTGGTGTTTGAGCAAACATACTTACAGTTATAAATAATGCAGTATAAATTAGAGCAATTTGTCTCATGATTATTATTTTTTAATAATTTTAAAGGATTTTATTATCTTGTTCTCTTGATTTACAACATTAATAATATATGTTGCAGATGGTAAATTTGTAGTATTTATTTGTGTTTGATATGTTGTAATTCGGTTTTTGTTTAATATTTTCTCTTGCATATCATTAACCCAGTAAAATAGTTTTTCGTTCTTGTAATCATTAATCTGTAACGTTAGATTTTCAGTAACAGGATTTGGAAAAACTGTAATAGCAATATTAGATTTAATGTTATTAATTCTCATCACATAAACTTCGTATGCCTGTTGAACTCCTTGGCTTACATTACCAGTAGTAGATGTATTTGTAGTGTAAACTACTTGTCCTATAGTATATGCAACAGAACCATCGTTGCCAAAAACATCGCCACCAGTAGTACTTATACTTTCTTGTGCTTGAATTGTTGATAATCCTATAACAAATAAGAAAAATATACTTAAAAGTGAATATATGTATTTCATTTTTTTCAAAATTAAAAACTAAAGTACACCAAAAAACAGTTGAATATTAACTATCCATCTCAAATATAAGTATTTCCTATTAAAACAGCAAGTACTTATTTTGTAAAGATTTAATCTCTCTCACCCTTGTTTTGTTTCATATATAGTAAATATAAAAATACATAATCTTTAAGCTCAATATACAGAAGTATATTTACAAAGAAAATTGTATATTCATAAACGGAGAAATTACTCTTTGTGCTCCGGCATTAACTCTGCTTAAATCGTAGGCAATTAGGTTTATTTCTAAACCTACGTTAAAATATGCTCTGCTGCCCATGGGGATAGAATAGCCTATGGCTGCATATACATTTCCTAATCCATCTTCTGCTGTTTGTCTAATATTGCTTTGCCTGTTTACTTGACTAGCGTAGCTTTTTTGATAAACGCCTCTTAATTGTGCAAATAATCCTTTCCACACATAGCCTCTAATATAAGCTACCGGACCTATGGTGTGCTGGTTGTATGTATAGGTGTTGTTTCTATAACGCAAATAATCATACGTAAATCCTCCGCCTAATTCTAATCTGTTTTCTACAACTTGATATCCTATTAATGGAGATAAACCTACATTAAATAAGCCATCATAAAATCCTAAACCTACAGAGCCACCTATTCTTATTCTACTAAGGTCTCCATTTTTATTATTTTTCTTTAACTTCTCTTTTTTAGCAAACCCAACAAATTCATCATTTTTTGATGGAGGTAAATCATTATCATAATCACCTTGTGCATAAATGAAGGCAAATCCCAATGAAAATAAAAAAAGGAAGAAATATTTTTTCATAACATAAAAGTAACGGATTTTTTTGAATTTTAGTTTTTCAGTAGTCAGTTATCTGTTAATAGATTTCAGTAAACAGGTAACTTTCAAAAACTTGGACAATGAGTTTTGTACTTGTAGTTTTTCTTGCGTTTAAATGTACCTATTTGTACTAAACTTATTTCAAAACCACCATTTCCTTTGCTGGCTTTTGTTAAGCTGGATAAATTAATATCATAGTTAATTAGTAGCCTTGTTCTATTAAACTGATAGCCCATAAGTGGCGAAACGGCATCGTTTAACCTATACATTGCCCCTACGTATAGTTTTTGAGTTTTTTGTTTCGGATTATTATTAAGCTTAAAACCACCAATGGCACTAAACAAAATTTCCATAGCTTTTTTCTGGTAAGTAAAATATGCACTGGCATCTATGTCTATTCTATCATTTACTTGGTAGTTTACACCAGCTTGTAGCAAGTGTCTTGCTCCTATTTTATTATCTTGCTGATAAAAAGATTCTTTAGGTCTATTAAAATGTAGCATTGAGTAGCCATACATTAATCTCACTTTATCCCCTATTTTATTGCTGCCTTGTAGTCCAAAACCTAAATCGTAATACAGCGTATTTTGTTTAGCATAAGTTTCTTGCTGCGGTAAAGTAAGGTCAAAACCAACTTTATCTACCCACTGACTGTTAAAATATAGTTTGCTAAAATCTACAGAGCGGTGTACCAAGCCTGCCACAAAACCAAGCGATAAAAAATGCTTGTGGTTTTTATCTAAACCTTTATGATATGCTAAAGACAAATACACTTTATTAGCTTGCAAATTTCCGTCTCCGGCTATATCGTTTATATAATTTATGCCTATTCCTGCCCAATCGGTGTTATTTATTTTTTTATCTAAAAAAGAAAAATCGCCATAAACTGCGGTAGTGTTGTAGTTTAGCATTTTTCCTTTTATAGCCCACGGCCACTGCTGTTTGTGGTTTAAGCCTAATCTATAACTTCCATCGTAAAAACCTGTATTAGCAGGATTGTAAGAAATAGGATTAGCAAAATATTGAGAAAAATGGATGTCTTGAGCTAAAGTGGCGTTAAAAAAGCATATTGAACAAATAATTAAAATGCCATTTAACTGAAATTTATTATAAATTTTAAATGGAAAAACAATATTGAGATTCCCAATCAAGTTGGGAATGATGTTTTTTGTTTTAAAGTCTGCTATGTAAAACTTTTTTCTCATTTATCTCAGCAAAGTTATATTTCCTTTTAAAACCGGGTATGTTCCGTCTAATAATTTTGCATTTACTACATACGTATATACTTCCATTTCTTGTGCTACACCTTTATATGTTCCGTCCCAGCCTTCGTTTTGACTATTACCTTCAAAAACCAATTCGCCCCAGCGGTTGTAAATTAAAAACTTTAATTCTACTATACCTATTCCTTCCACATAAATAATATCATTAACGCCATCATTGTTTGGCGAAAACGCATTTGGAACACCAATTAAAGGTATGAAATCTATTTCAATTTCTTTACAAAAAGTATCTATGCAGTTTCCATTCCAAGCAATTAAGCACGGGGTAAATTCATCTATACTTTCATAATTATGTGTAGGACTGTAAGTAATGCTGTCTTCTTCTCCATCTCCAAATTTCCAGTTAAAACCTTCATATTGTGTAGTGTGATTATGAAAATCAACAGCATCGGGATAAAGGTAGTAATTAGAATCTGTAGTGAAATATACATTAGGGTAGTTGGCTACATTTACCGTTTGATAAGCAATAGCAGTTACATTACAAGAATTAGAATCTGTTACAATTAATTGTATAGTGTGAGAACCTGCATTTTCATAAGTAAGCTCTGGTTCAAAATCTGTAGAAAATTGATTAGCTCCAAAATTCCAAGCGTATTCTAAATTAGGTTCGCTTGTATTGCTTAGTTCAATTGGTTTCCCTTCGCATCCGGCAGTAGCACTAAAAGAAGCTTTTACATTTGGAAGCATGGTAAATTGTTGCGAAACGGTATCGGCAGGATGGCATAAATTTTCGTTTGTAGCTATTAAGGTAATAGTGTATGTGCCGGGCAAATTATACTGAACAGTATCTATTTCTTCTAAAATGCTTGTGCCTGTTTCATAATCCCAAAAGTAATCTGTTGCCATTTGGCTGGTATTATCTACAGTTATCAGCAAATTAGAATCGCATTGGCTTAAAATCACAGCATCAAAATCAGCTAAAACCGCATCATCATTTGTAGTAATGTTTATTGTAGCCGTATCGTTAATATTGCAAGAGTTTGTATCTATAGCTACTAAAGTGAAAGTGTAATTTCCTACAGCGGTATAGGTAAAATTTGGAATGGTTGGAGATGTACTTACATTATTTAAGCCGTTTGTCCACCAGTAGGTGTTATTTCCTTGTGTTAAATTTTCAAACTCCACTTCAAGAGGAATACATCCCGCAGTATTTGATGCTTCTAAAATGGCATCAATTCTATAAAATTCTATTTCATAATAAGTGGTGTCTGTAGGTTTACAATCTTGCGTAGCATCATTTATATTATATTGAATAGTATAAGAACCCAATTGAGTGTAAGTATAGTATAAATCTGTTCCGTACAAAATATCTCCATTTCCCATATCCCACTCATGTATGCCACCAACATAAAATGCCTGTAAGTGAACTTGAATAGAATCGCAACCGTAGTTTATTTCATCTATTTGTATATCTATATAAACTTGTCCTTCTTCTACAACTACGGTAGTTTGTAAAAGTGTATCAATATTGCAAGTAGCAGAATCGGTAATCAAAACGCTAACCGGATAATGTGCTACATTATTGTAGGTATAGCTTGTATCTTCTTGATTAGAAAAATCGCCTGTTCCAAAATTCCAAAAGTAAGTGGCACTATCGCTGTTGCTTTCTGCATTAAAATTAGAAGTATAAGGCAAGCAACCAAATGTATCTACTATAAAACTACCTTCTAATTTAGGCAATAAGTGCATATCAAAATAAGCGGTATCGGTTGGATAACAAACATTATTATTGTCCGTTACCATATACATACCGTTATAATCTCCTGCGGTATAAATTGTAGAAGCATTGGCATTGGTAGAAAAATCTCCATTACCAAAAATCCAAGTATAACTATCTGCCCCGGCATTTAAAGAAGTAGCATTGAGTTGCATACTATCGCAATCAAAATAAACAGAATCTAAAGCTATATTGGCTCTTGTACTGTCATTAATGGTTTGAATATTAGTGTATGCAGTATCGGAAATATTGCAAGTAGAAGAATCTACAATAATTAATTGCACTTGAAAATTTCCTACTTGCGAGTAAGTAATATTGGTATCTAAATTATTAGAAGCGGTTTGTCCATTTCCAAAATTCCATTCTAAAGAATTAAAATTAGTATAGGTACTTTCAAAATCTACCGAAAGTGGAATACAACCGAAAGTATCAGAAGCTAAAATTGCCGTTTCAAAGCGTGGCAATAAATGTATATCAAAATAAGCGGTATCAGTTGGGTAGCAAACATTACTATTGTCTGTTACCATATACATACCGTTATAATCTCCTGCGGTATAAATTGTAGAAGCATTGGCATTGGTAGAAAAATCTCCATTATCAAAAATCCAAGTATAACTATCTGCCCCGGCATTTAAAGAAGTGGCGTTGAGTTGCATACTATCGCAATCAAAATAAACAGAATCTAAAGCTATATTGGCTCTTGTGCTGTCATTAATGGTTTGAATATTAGTGTATGCGGTATCGGAAATATTGCAAGTAGTAGAATCTACAATAATTAATTGCACTTGAAAATTTCCTACTTGCGAATAAGTAATATTGGTATCTAAATTATTAGAAGCGGTTTGTCCATTGCCAAAATTCCATTCTAAAGAATTAAAATTAGTATAGGTACTTTCAAAATCTACCGAAAGCGGAATACAACCGAAAGTATCGGTTAGCTGAACTTCGGCATTAAAAAGTGGCGGTATGTGTATGGTTGTTTGAGCAGAATCTTCAAGCTCGCAAGATGTAGAATCTACTAAGTTTAATTTTACGGTATAATCTCCGGCTGTATCGTAAATGTGATAAACACTATCGGTATAATAAAAAGTACCATCGCCCATATCCCAATAATATTGTGTAGTAGGATAATTTGTAGTGCTGGCACTAAAAGATTGATTGTGGCAATCTATTACTGCATTATCTAAAAAAATGGCAGATAAAGAATCATCTCTAACCACTACACTCAAACTGGCTGTATCTGCTAAATTGCATGAGTTGGAATCTATACCTATCAATACTACATTATAAGTACCTGTATCCATATAAGTATGCACAGGATAAAGTAAGTTAGAAGAATTACCATCGCCAAAATCCCACGTAACAGAACTTACACTTACGGTATCGGCAAAAAAGTTAACCGTAAGTGGTGTACATCCTGTAGCTCGGGGAAAGGCATCTACTTCTACATTAGTAGAAGGTAGCTCCATATCAAATTTTATAGTGCCTAAGTTGCACTGCGTAGAAGCATAATTGGTATATCCGGGAGTGGTTCTAAATGTACCGCCACTACATGCAGCACAAACTGCTTGATAAATAATTCCATTTTCATCAAAACGAGAAGTACCTCCGTCAACATGCTCTTGTGCTGTGCCACCAAAAAAGGTAGCGTATTCTAATCCGGCAGCATTTTTATCTAACACAAAAAAGTAAAAATCGCCATAATTATTATAAAAAGGCTGAACGGCATCGGAAGTTACAGGTAGGTTTTGTAACATATAAGTGGTGTAAGAGCTGTTTCTAAAAAAATTAGTGTATCCACCCCAGCCCGATACAAATACTCGCTCGCAAATATCTACTAAAAGAGCTGTAGGAGAAATTTCTACTTTAACAGAATCTGAACCAAAGCATGTGCTATAAAATGTGGAGTTTAAATCATTTGAAAATTTATGGATAAACTGTTTGGTATTAGCTACGCCATAAGTGGCATTTACAATAGGATAATTTCCTAAAGTTTGCCCTACTATATATACGTTGTCGTTTAAATCTACATCTATTAAATAAACTTGGTCAAAACTATCTGTTCCAATATAAATGGCATTTTGAATAGTACCCGTACTGCCATCTAATTTTGCTAAAAATCCATCTGCAACGCCACCATTATAACCATTGGTAGCTGGGAAGTTACTACTCATTGTTCCACCTACTACAAATAAATTTCCATTATGGTCAATTTTCATAGAGTAAGCTCCGTCATTTCCGTTTCCACCTAAATAATGACTAAAAATTATAGAATCTAAATCTGTAGTAAATTTTAAAACCACTCCATCTTGTGCTCCTTGAAAAACGCTTGTAGAATTAATTATAGGGAAATCATTAGAATTGGTAGAACTTGCCACATAAATATTATCGCTACTATCTATTATCACTTCGCCTCTAAAAGCATCTCCGTAGTTAAAATTCAAATCGCTAAGGTTGTAACTACTTTGATAAATGGTATCGTCATTCAATCCGTCATTTTCTGAGCCGCCAAATAGCGTAGAGGCATTTAGCGTGCTTCCGTCATTGCTTAATTTAAACAAAACCATATCGCTGCCACTGTATAAATGCACACCATTGTTAGGATAATCGGCAGTATCTCCACCTAAAAAAGTAGTATCGTAAGCGTTTGTACTTACAGGAAAATCTGACGAGCTTGTTGTACCCAGCACTACCAGTTCGCCTGCATTATTAACTATCATACTGTTAGGCAACTCTGTTTCATTTCCGCCTATGTAAGTGCCGTATATCTGTGCTCCAGTAGTTTGGTGGTAGCAAGAAATAGCAATGTCAATAATTCCTCCATTATAACTGGTATCATAAGCACCTACAGAAGTAGGATATTGCCCTCCGGAATTAAAAACAATACCACCGCCATAAGCTCTACCAATACTATCGTAAGTGGCTGTAAAACCAAAGTTAGAATTTGAAGACTCTGTTAAACGAGAAAAAATTAGTGTTGGGTCTATAATTAATTCAATATTGGTATCGTATTTTTCATTTATTTTAAAGCTAAGTGTGTTTGTTTTTTTGTTAAAGCTGTATTCGCAAGCTATTTCTACTTCTTTGTCGTTTATAATTTGATAAGCATAAGGTTTAAGTTCTGTAATATTTGCTAATGATGTTTCATAAACAAAATTTCCATTTTCAACACGTGGATTTTCTATTCCATCATATTGAATGGCTATATCTTTTGGATTTCCACCGGGCTTAATATGTATGTCGTATTTTAAATTACCACCATTTTCTTTTACTACAATATCAGTATTAGGATAAATATTTTTATATAATAATGATGTATAAACCGGCACTTTTGAAGCCCATTTGTTTTTATCTCGTCCTATAAAATAGTTGTAATAATTAGTAGCTGCATTTCCTAAAGGCAAAACATTTTCTGTTGTAGCATTTTGAAATATCATTTTATAAAAATGCCCTGTTATTTCATTGTCATGTACTTCTTCTTCGTGTTCATTATGCTCATCAGTATGGCTGTGCTTGGTACTTTGCAGTAAAAAAGACCAATTATCTTTTTCAAAATAAATATCGCCAAACTGTAATGGCGTGCTGTATGAAATATTATTATTCCACTGCCCTTTGTTTTGTATAAATTGTATGTTTTCTTGGGCAAAAATAGGCGTGCAAAACTCCAATAAAATAGCTAATAAAAAAACTTGTATGGCTATAGGGGCTTTCATTAAATATAAATATACGTAAAAATATAAAACTCGGTTTACTTTAGTAGGGTAATATTTCCTTTTAAAATAGGATTGCTACCATCTAAGAGCAGGGCATTTACTACATAAGTATATACTTCCATTTCTTGTAAAACGCCTTTATACTTACCGTCCCATCCTTCGTTTTGGTCTGTACCTTCATACACCAGTTCGCCCCAGCGGTTGTATATTTTAAAACTGAGTTTTGTTATACCTAAACCTTCTACATAAATACGGTCGTTGTGTCCATCTCCATTTGGCGAAAAAGCATTAGGCACACCTATTAAAGGTATAAAATCAATGTATATTTCTTTACAAATAGTATCTCTACAGCCTTCGTTTTCAACTTCTAAGCACGGTGTAAATTCCCATAAGCTTTGGTAAAAATGATAAGGATCTACTTCTATGCTGTCGGTTTCTCCATCGCCAAATTTCCATATAAAAGCATCATAATTAAAGCTATAATTGGTAAATTGTACCGAATCGGGATAAACATAATAATTTGAATCTGTTCTAAAATTAGCTACAGGAGGCGGTATTATGGAAATAATATTGGTGTCTTTAGAAATATAATTACAAGTACCCGAATCTATAACGGTTAAATATACGGTGTATTCGCCTCCGTTTGGATATATAGTGTATGGTTCGTACTCAGTAGATGTTTCTCCATTTCCTAAATCCCATATAAAAGTTTCGGCATTAGGGTTGCTGTAATTTTGCATTTGTAAAGGTATATTTATACAGCCTGCATTGGTGCCAATATCGGCTTTAACGCGATGAGGAAAATCTAAAGAAATAGTATCAAAAGCTTCTATATCGCATTTTGTGGTATCTACGGTATTAAGTATAATATTGAAAGTTCCTGTGGTGTCGTAGTGATGATAAATAAAATTGGTATCATTGTTATAAACCGTTCCATCGCCCATTATCCAATTGTAAGTATGTGTACTTGGACCTAAAGGCGTGGCTACATATATATTTAAGCTATCGCAATCAACAAAAAGTGTATCTATTTTATCTGCTACAATGCTATCATCTCTTACCCAAATATCTATGTATGCCGTATCGCTAATGTTGCAAGAATTGGAGTCTATACCAATCAATTGTACGGTATAAGTTCCAGTATCGGTATAAGTATGAACAGGGTTTTGAACAGAAGCAGAATTTCCATCGCCTAAATCCCAGCTAAAATCAACTACATCATTCAAAATACTTTCAAAATTAACGGTGAGAGGCACGCAGCCTGTTGCTCGTGGGAAAGCATCTATATCAACACTGGTAATAGGTAAATCCATATTGAGTTTTAAAATTCCCAAGTTGCAATTTGGAGAACCTGAAGTATTACTATAACCTGCTGATGAAGGGAAAGAAGAACCTCTGCAAGCTGCACATATTGCTTGATGAATAACGCCTCTTTCATCAAACCTACTGGTGCCGCCATCTACGTGTTCTTCTGTAACATTGCTTCCAAAATAAGAACCGTATAATTGCCCTGAAGCATTTTTATCTAAAATAAAGAAATAAAAATCGCTTCCGTCTGTTGAACTTTGAAGTGCATCGGAAGTAGTAGGTAATCCAGTTATGTATGGCGTAAGATTGTTGGGATTTCTGTTTAAGCCCACTTGCCCTCCCCAGCCGGAAACATAAACTCTTTCGCAAACATCTACTAAAAAAGCTGTAGGAGATAAATCTACTAAACTACCTCCTGTCCCAAATTTCATACTGTAAAATGTTTGAGATAAATCGTTGTTTAGTTTATGAATAAATTGTTTTCCATTGGGTTGGTTAAAGCCAACATTTGTAGTAGAAATGTAGTCTCCTAAAGTATGCCCTACTATATAAACATTATTTTCTTCATCTAAATCTACAAAATAAACTTGGTCGTAGTTGTTTGTACCTAAAAATGTTCCTCTAATTATACTGCCGTTATTACTACTCAATTTTATTAAATAACCATCAGCACTACCTCCTCTGTACGAGGGAAAAAGTGTATTAGAAGTTGTAGGAAAATTAGAGCTTATAGTTCCGCCTACGGCAAATAAATTTCCGTTATTATCTAATTTCATAGAATATCCTGCATCATCGTTGCTTCCGCCTACATACCTTGAAAAAAGCATGGTGCTTAAACTGGAATTTAACTTAAAAATTACGGCATCTTGCTCGCCACCTAAAGAACTTGCTACGCCTATGCTTGGAAAGTTGTCTGAATTGGTAGATGATGTAACATAAACATTATCAAACTCATCTACAATGACTTCCCCTCTAAAAGGATCTCCATAGTTAAAATTTAAGTCGGTGCCATCATAAATATCTAAGGCACTGTTATCTTCATTTATACCGTCATTTCCTGTGCCTCCTACAAAAGTGCTACTAACTATGTTAGAACCGCCATTACTTAGTTTAAAAACTACAATATCGCTACCGGAAGGAAAATAAACACCATTAGTTGATAAGTCAATAGATGTTCCACCGGCAAAAGTATTGTCATAAGCATTGGCAGAAATGGGGAAATTACCTGAGCTAGAAGTTCCTAAAACTACAAGTTCGCCAGCATGGTTTACAATAATACTATTAGGAATTTCATTGCTGCTTCCACCCACATAAGTACCATAAAGTAAAGCTCCTGTGTTTCCATTATAACACGATATGCCTATATCTATAGCGGCATTGTTAAATCCAGAATTAGTGCCCCCATTAAAAGTATTGTCATAAGCACCTGTAGTGGTAGGGTAAGTTCCTTGTCTGCCATATACAATACCTCCGGCATAAGAATTTCCGGCATCATCATAAGTAGCTGTAAATCCAAAATTATCACTTGAAGAATCTGTAAGCCTTGCAAAAACTAACTGTGGGTCAATTATTAGTTCATAATTTTTATTATAACCTTTAGGGAAAACAAAGGTAAGTTGATTGCCATTAATTATTTTATACTCGCATTTTACTATTACTTTTCGTCCTTTTATAATTTGGTAGGCATAAGGTTTTTCTTCTATTATGGGGCAAAAAGCTGTTTCATAATATAAAGAACCGTCCTTTAAATTTAGTTTTTCTATACCATTGTATCTTACCAAAATTTCATCTGGGTTGGCATTAGCTTTTACGTAGTAAGTATATTTCATATTTTCTCCACTACCTTCTACATTTAAGTCTATGCCGTTGTATAAATTTCTGTAAGTTATAGATTCATATTCATGCACTTTAGACTGCCACTTACTTTTATCATTTCCTAAAAAGAAGTTGTAATAATGATTACTTTTTCCCGAGTAGGTAAAAAAGATATTTTCATTGGCATTTTCAAATTCCATTCTAAAATAATGTCCTTGTTTCTGTTCGTTTTCATGCTTGTGTTCTCCATCTTGAAAGTCGTGTAAATCAAAAGCAAAAGCATTGTTTTCAAAATAGATATTGCCAAAGTTTAAAATGGTGTTGTATTTAATTGTTTTATCCCACTGACCTTTGTTTTCAATAAAACGCATATTGCTATCTTTTGCTTGTAAACCATTGTTTAAGCAAAGAGTAAGAGCAAATATTAAAATGAGTTTTAAATAATTCATAAGTTTGTTTTAGTAAAAACAAGAATAAATATACATATATTTAGCTTCTTAAAAATTCATTTAAGTTAACTAATGCAAAAATCTAACAAATTCCCAGCCGGTATTCCATACATAATAGGAAATGAGGCAGCCGAAAGATATAGCTTTTATGGTATGAAAGCCATATTTGTAGTTTTTTTAACTACTTTTATACATAACGCTGCTGGAGAACTTCAATTGTTTTCTGATGAAAAAGCAAAATTTTGGTTGCACATGTTTGTGTTTGCCAGTTATGGTTTTTCTTTTGCTGGAGCTTTATTGTCTGATGTGCTTTGGGGAAAATATAAAACTATTATTACATTATCCATAGTGTATGTAATGGGGCATTTTGTATTGGCATTTTTTGAAACCGTTACGGGATTTTTTGTGGGTTGTACGCTAATAGCTATAGGTGCGGGAGGCATAAAACCCTGCGTATCGGCTCATGTAGGCGACCAATTTGACGAAAGCAATACGCACCTAATAGAGAAAATGTATAGTTGGTTTTATTTTGCTATAAATGCAGGAGCTATAATTGCTTATTTATCTGCCGAGCCGTTATTGAAAAACGAATTTTTAATTTCTAAAGGATTAAATGTGGCGGTAGCATTTGGCTTGCCGGGCGTGTTAATGGCTATAGCTTTATTTGTATTTTGGTTGGGACGAAATAAGTATATTTCTATAAAACCTGCCGGGTGGCAACTGTATAAAAAGGAGTTATTTAGCAAAAAAGGGGGCGAAATGGTCGTTAAATTACTTCCCATATACATTTTCTTAGCGGTTTTTTGGTCTTTGTTTGACCAAACAAGTGGGGCGTGGGTACTACAAGCCAAATCAGATTTAATGATAAAAGACATAAATTTATTCTTTACCACCGTTTCGGTATATCCTTCGCAATTAGGATTTTTAAACTCACTTTTTATTTTAATTTTTATTCCTGTATTTTCTTATTTTGTGTATCCTTTTTTAGGTAAATTTATAAAGCTTAATTACATCAAAAAAATAGGGATAGGATTGTTTATTGGAGCTTTGAGTTTTGCTGTTATAGCTTGGGTACAAGTAAAAATGGATAATGGAATAGCTATGAATATTTCTTGGCAAGTTTTGGGCTATATTTTATTAACAGCAGCAGAAATTATGGTTTCTATTACCTCTTTAGAGTTTTCATATACGCAGGCACCTAATAGCATGAAATCTTTTATTTTGAGTTTTTGGTTGGTAGCGGTAGCTATAGGCAATTTATTTACAGCTTTGGTTAATTTATTTATGATAAAAGAAGATGGTTCACTGTGGTTAGAAGGAGCATCGTATTTTTGGTTTTTTACTATTTTGATGCTTGTAGCGGCAGTTTTATTTTTTATAGTAAACAGAAATTACAAAGAAGAAACTTTTATACAAAGCAAAGAAGCTTTAATTGAAATAGAATAATATACTTGTGGTACGACTTGGAGTCGTACCACAAGTAGAAATAGTCTAAAAGTCTGTTCTCTCAAAATTTAATAGTTTATCTGCAAGCCGATAAAGATGGAGTGTGAAATGGAAGTTTGAAAATAAATTTGTACATTTGATTTAAATGAATTTAAGATGGATATCCAAACTAGAAAAATAGAATTTATTAAAGAATTTTTGAAAATACAAAGTGAGGAATTAATTTCTCGTCTTGAAAGAATATTAAAAAATAATGAGGACGAATTTACTCCTTTCTCCATTGACGAATTTAACACAAGAATTGATGAATCACTAAAAGATTCTGAAAATGAAAGAGTTACTGAATCTGGTAAATTACTTTCTGAAATTAAGCAATGGCAATAAAAATATTTTGGACGGACTTTGCAAAAAAAGAATTGCGAAAAATTTAGTGAATAATATATACTCGTGCCACCACTCCAAGTCGTGCCACGAGTAGAAAATAATTCTGAATTTTGTCAGTCTAAAAGTCTGTTCTCTCAAAATCTAAAAGTCTATAATAGAGATTTTGTTTCGCTCAGAAAGACGGAGAAATTTTTAAGATAACTCTAATTTTTCAAAAGAAAAGTTAAAGTATAAGTGATTTATTTTGCGTAAAAACTATATTACATTATCTTTAAGACCAAATTAAAAAAACCTTAACCAACAGTTTTATTATATGAAAGACTTTACCAGATTATTTGACATTTTAAAGGTTCAAGAATCAAAATACCCAAGACACGATTGTTTAAACTACAAATACGATGGTGTTTGGAGAAACTACAGCACTAAAGAAGTTAATGAAATTATAGACAAAGTAAGTAAAGCATTTATAGGTACAGGCATAAAACCTAACGATAAAGTAGCTATAATTTCTAACAATAGACCTGAGTGGAATTTTATAGACAATGGAATGATGCAAGCAGGTATTATAAATGTGCCTATTTACCCTACTATTTCCAGAGAAGAATATGAATACATATTTAACAATGCCGAAATAAAAATGGCATTTGTGGCAGATGCTAATTTGTACGATAAAATAGCCGATATAAAAAGTGCCGTGCCTACTTTAGATAAAATTTATTCTTTTGATAAAATAAGCAAATGCGAACATTGGGAAGAATTTTTAAAATTTGGCGAAAATGTGGACTTTGTAGAAGTTGAAAACATTTCTAAAAAAATACAGCCAAACGATTTAGCTACACTTATTTATACATCGGGAACTACGGGAAAACCAAAAGGAGTAATGCTTTCGCACAATAATATAGTGAGTAATGTAAAATCGGTTTTATCTCTTTTACCTGTAGAAAAACAACATATAGCATTAAGTTTTTTGCCGTTGTGCCATATTTTTGAAAGAACCGTTACCTATTCCTATTTTACAGCAGGTGTAGGATGTTATTATGCTGAAAGTTTAGAAACCATAAGCGATGATTTAAAAGACGTAAAACCACATTTCTTTAGCACAGTACCACGATTGCTTGAAAAAGTATATGAAAAAATTGTGAGCAAAGGAATGGAATTAACAGGCTTTAAAAAGAAATTATTCTTTTGGGCGTTAGATTTAACGGATGATTATACAGAAGATTTTAAACCGGGATTGAAATTTAAAATAGCCGATAAATTAATATTTAGTAAATGGAGAGAAGCCTTAGGGGGCAATGTAATAGGAATAGTAACAGGAGCAGCGGCACTTCAAGAAAGATTAGCCCGAGTATTTAGTGCGGCAGGAATAGCTATTAGAGAAGGATATGGGCAAACAGAATCTTCTCCGGTTATTACAGTTAATAGATTTGAGCAAGGTGGTTTTAAATTTGGAACAGTGGGAATGACCATTCCGGGAGTAGAAATTAAAATAGCCGAAAATGGCGAAGTATTGTGTAAAGGACCTAATGTAATGTTGGGATATTACAAAAATCAAGAAGAAACGGATAAAACGGTAATAGACGGCTGGTTACACACGGGTGATGTGGGAGAAATAATAGATGGTAAATTCTTAAAAATAACTGACAGAGTTAAATCATTATTCAAAACTTCGGGTGGAAAATATGTAGCTCCTTCTGTTATTGAAGAAAAAATGAAAGAAAGCCGTTTTATAGAGCAAATATTAGTACTGGGCGAAAACAAAAAATTTGTAAGTGCTTTAATAGTTCCGTCTTTTATAAACTTAGAAGAATGGTGTCAGAAAAATGCTATAAATTATGGCGATAAATCGCAAATAATAAAAACACCGGAAGTACTTTCATTGCTGAAAAAAGAAGTGGAAAGAATAAACGAGCATTTTAGTAAAGTAGAAAAAATTAAGAAATTTGAACTGCTTGCCGATGAATGGTCTATAGATACAGGCGAACTTACACCTACACTTAAAGTAAAGAGAAAAGTAGTATTAGAAAAGTATAAAAACGTTATTGAAAATATTTATAACGTATAATTTTGGAATAAATTGAAACACCCATTTTAAATGGAATATTATAAAGAATTTATAGTGCCAATAGTTTATATTATTGGCACTTTTATTATAGCTTATATATTTAACTTTTTTATAAAAAGAGCATTAAATTCTAATGTTGTTTCTATAAGAGGCGATATAACTAAGTACAAATTTTTGCGTCATATAATAATAGCAATAGTTACACTTTTAGGTTTGGGTTTTGCCATACACAGTGTGCCCGAGTTAAAAACTTTAGCCAATTCAATGTTGGCAGGAGCTGGTATTATAGCGGTGGCAGTGGGTTTTGCTTCGCAAGAAGCATTAGGGAATGTTGTTTCGGGAATATTTTTAGTACTTTTTAAGCCATTTAAAATTAATGATAGAGTAGAAATAGGAACTAAATTTGGTGTGGTTGAAGATATTACTTTGCGTCATACTATTATTAGAAATCTTGAAAACAAAAGAATAATTTTACCTAATTCCATAGTAAGTAAAGAAATTATAACCAATAATGATTTAGTAGATGAAAAAGTATGTGTACATTTGGTTATAGGCATAAGTTACGATAGTAATATAGATAAAGCAAAAACCATAATTTTTGAGGAAGCTGTAAAACATCCTAACTTATTAGACGTAAGAACACCAGAAGATAAAAAAGAGAAAAAACCATTGGTAAATACAAGAGTAATAACTTTAAATGAATCTTCGGTAGATATAAAAGCATGGTTGTGGGCAAAAGACACACCTTCGGCTTTTGAAATGAAATGCGATTTATTAGAAAGTATAAAAAAACGTTTTGATAAAGAAGGCGTAGAAATACCTTTTCCACACAGAACAATAGTACAAAAAGCTATGAAAAATGGCTAAAAAAAGAACAAAAAGAAAAAAGCTATCCCACAAAATAGCGGGGAAACCACCTGGATATTTAGTATATACAGGCACCAATGAGGATATTCCTTTTCATGCCGATTTGATAGAATTGACAAATGAAAATAAGTTAATAGAAACAGCTAATGTAGATGTTCAAAAACTAAGTGCAGGGCAAGCTAAATATCAATGGCTAAATGTTGTAGGGTTAAATAATATTGATAAAATAGAAGAAGTGGGTAAAGTATTTGATATTCAGCCACTTACTTTAGAAAATGTTTTAAATACCACCTCCCGACCAAAGTTTGAAGCAAACAACAACTACATTTTTGTGGTGCTAAAAATGATGTACTATCAAGATGAAAATTTAGTAGCAGAACATGTGAGCTTTATTTTAAAAGAAAATCTTGTTATTACCTTTCAAGAAGTGCCGGTAGATGTATTTAATGGTGTAAGAGAAAGATTAAAAGACGAAAAAAGTAGGATAAGAGAAAGAGGTGCAGATTATTTATTTTATGCTTTAATAGATGAATTGGTAGATAAATATTTTATTGTTTTTGAAAATTTAAGCGATAATATAGAAAAAATAGAAGAGGTAATTTTTGAAGATGGAGATGACGAATCGTCTGTTAGAAATATTCAAGATTTGAAAAAAGATGTTTTTTTAATTAGAAAAGCTATATTTCCGTTAAGAGATGTTGCCAATCAACTATCAAGAACAGAGCATCCTTTAATTACAGAAACCGTAAAACCTTATTTAAGAGATATACAAGACCATAGCGTTCAAATAATAGAAACAGTAGAAAGCTACCGAGAAATAACTATGAGTTTAGTGGATTTACACATGACTTTCATAAGTAATAAAATGAACAATATTATGAAAGTGCTAACTATTATGTCCACTATTTTTATACCGCTTACATTTATAGCAGGCATATACGGAATGAATTTTGAATACATGCCCGAACTAAAATACAAGTACGCTTACCCTATACTTATAGTAGTTATGTTTTTTATTTTTTTAATAATGCTGTACTACTTTAAAAGAAAAAAATGGTTTTAGTTAGTCTTGTAAATTGCTGATAAAATTTCTTTCATTAGTTAAAATTAATTCTATCATAATTTTCTTTTGGTTTTCATCAAGATTTTTAAAAATGCTGTATCCGGCTTCTAAAATGTTTTTGCCTAAATCAATAGCTTTAATTTCATCGGGGCTAAAAAAATCTTTTTGAAGTTTCATTTTTGCAGTAAGAGCATCCATTATTTCTATAGTTTTCTTTAGCAGCTTTGTATCGGTTAAGGAGCTTAATAAATCATCAAAACTATCTATAAAATTTTCTAATTTTTTAGGCTCAATTTTAGAAATTAAATGTTCTACATCTTTTATTTCTATTGGATATTTCAACTTGAGTTTTTCTGCATTTTTAGAAAGTTCAGTTTCTAATTCTCGTGCTGTTTTAAAACTGTTTAAAGTTTGCAAGCCCGCTTTTAAAGCTTTAGGAAACTGAAAACCAAACTTTAAAATTAACCCGGAAGCATCGCCTACAAGTTTAAGTATGTGTAGCGGATTTTTAATGTGTTTATCTAAATCGCTAAAAGCTTTGTTTAACATATCTCGCTGGTCGGCATCGGGATAAACGTAGTTTAAAAAATATAATTTAACCTCATCGGTCAGTTCTTTAGTAATAGAACTATCTAGCTCATAATTATTTTTAAGGTAGTCATATTCGTACCTATTATTAACCATTTGTCTGTAATTGTCAATAATATTGTCTAACAGTTTTTTATCCATGCCTTAAATTTATGATGCTTTTTTATAGAAACAAAAAAGAAGTCTCCAAAAGTGAGACTTCTTTTCTTCTTTAAACTATGAAAAAAACTACTTAATCTCTATTGATTTTGTTTTGTTTATTACACTTTCTTCTTTTTTAGGAAGTATAATATTTAAAACACCGTCTTTGTAGTCGGCATCTATTTTTTCTGCATCTACAGTTTCAGGAATATTAAAACTTCTGCTAAAACTTGATTTAGAATATTCTCTTCTCAAATAAGTTTCACTATCTGTTTCTTCAGCAGAGTTGCTGGTTTCGGAAGATATAGTTAACAAATCGTTTTTCAATTCAATGTTAATATCTTCTTTTTTAAATCCGGGAACTATAAGCTCTAAATTAAATTGGTTTTCGTTTTCTTTTACATTAACGCTAACTGGTCTTTGAGCAATTAAATTATTGTCAAAACCATTGAATATTAAGTCGTTAAATAAAGATGGAAATGTAGAAACTGTTCTTGGGTTTGTTTTCTTTAAAGTTATCATATCTGTTTATTTTTTTGATGATTAATTGTTTAACAGATACTAATCAATATCAATGCCACGGCTAAAAACTATATTTTTAGCGACAAAATGACATTTTAAAAAGAAAAATTATGACAAAAAGTCTTATTGAGCTAAAGTAATTTGTTTTTCTTCTGAAATTTTAGCTTGAACTAAAAACATTAAGCCAAAGAATACAGTGGTAAAAATTAAATCGGAAGCAAAAGTAGCCTTGTAAAAAGGAATAGCCATTTGGTAGCAAGTTACTAAACCATTAAAAGTCATTGGATACATAGTGCCTTGTAGCCACACGCCAAAATTACTTATAATAAAGAAAATTAAAGAAGCTGCCACCCCGCCAAGTAAGGCTTTAGCTATAGTTATTTTTTTGAACAATAATTTGCCCAAAGCTACAATAGCCAATATAGACAATAGTGTAAAAGCTTGAAATTGAGTAAAGAAAACTAAGCTGTCATTCAAATGATAAACAAAATTATTCAAATAAAAATCTGATGCCCACCATACTAAAGCTGTAATAGCTACTGCCCAAGTGCTTCTTTTATAAAATGCTATAGCAAATAAAGCTAAGGCACCCATAGGAGCAAAATTGGGGAAATGAGGAATAAATCGGGCAAAAACACTAAATAATATAATCGCTGTTATTAATAAATAGAATAAGGTTTTATTTTTCATTTTAAAGTTTAATTCTTTTAGTAAAAGTACAAAGTTATATAAATTATTGGAAAAATAAAGCTGAATAAAAGCAATAGTACTTTAATAAATTTTAGTAAAATTTCTATAAGTTATTTTGTATTTTTGCATCTCATTTTACTAAATCAACAAAATTTTACACAAATATGTCTGAAACTGCTAAGTTTATTTTAAATGGGGAATCATACGAGTTTCCTGTAATTGAAGGTACTGAAAAAGAAAAAGGGATTGATATTAGTTCATTAAGAGGAAAATCGGGATACGTAACTTTTGATGTAGGCTATAAAAATACCGGAGCTACTGAAAGTACTATTACATACATAAGTGGAGAAGAAGGAATATTGCGCTACAGAGGTTATGATATTGAAGAATTAGCCAATAAAGCCAGTTTTTTAGAAGTAGCTTATTTACTTTTAGAAGGCGAACTTCCTACTAAACAGCAACTTGCCGCTTTTGAAAAAGAAATAACAAGGCATACTTTAGTACATGAAGATGTAAAATATGTTTTTGAAGCATTTCCTAATGGAGCACATCCTATGGGGCAGTTGATGACTATGTTAAGTATGTTTTCTTCTTTTTATCCAGATGCTTTAAACCCTCATAGAAATGATACGGATAGAAAATTAACTATTATTAGATTAATAGCTAAAATGCCAACATTAGTTGCCATGATAATGAAAAAACGTGCCGGGCATCCTATGGTATATCCTACTAACAGCTTAGGATATGTAGAAAATTTTATGAAAATGACTTTTGGGCACGTTACAGAAGAGTATGAAATAGATCCTGTAATAATTTCGGCTATGAACAAACTATTGATTTTGCATGCCGACCATGAGCAAAACTGTTCAGCATCTACAGTAAGATTAGTAGGTTCATCTCATGCTAATTTATATGCTTCAGTAGCTGCCGGTGTAGCGGCACTTTGGGGACCACTGCATGGTGGTGCTAACCAACAAGTATTAGAAATGCTTGAAGCTATTAAAAATGACGGTGGCGATACTGAAAAATGGATAAATAAAGCAAAAGATAAAGATGATCCATTTAGATTAATGGGTTTTGGACACAGAGTATATAAAAACTTTGATCCGCGAGCTAAAATTATCAAAAAATCTGCTGATGAAATTTTAGATAAAATGGGTATTGACGACCCAGTTTTAGATATTGCTAAAAAATTAGAGAAAGCGGCATTAGAAGATGAATATTTTGTACAAAGAAAATTATTCCCTAATGTAGATTTTTATTCAGGTATAATATACAGAGCTTTAGGCTTCCCTGTAGAAATGTTTACCGTATTGTTTGCATTAGGTCGTTTGCCGGGCTGGATAGCACAATGGAAAGAAATGAGAGAAGAAGGACAACCGATAGGCAGACCAAGACAAATTTACACAGGTTCTCCTCAAAGAAAATATGTAGATATAGAAAAGAGATAATTCTTATAGATAAATTAGTAAAAAGGAGGCAAATTGCCTCCTTCTTTGTTTCTCCCACTTATTTCAGTTTATCTCTAAGCCTCATTAAATCAAAGCTAAAACTTATTTTTTTAGCCCAATCGCCTTTTTGAGTGCCTAAAATAGTGGCTTGGTTATTTTGTATATTTTTAGTGGTAGCAAAAGGAAAATGAAAACCAATTACTTCATCTAAAAATAATAATGAAACTCCTGCTTCGGCATAAAAAGCTCCTTTTAAGTTTCCATTTTTAGAAAAAGCAATGTTAGAATAAGGTTGCACATTTAAAAACCGCTTTACTTTGTACGGAATACCTACATCACTTTTTAAATTTAAAGCAAACATAAATTTATTGGCATTTCCGGCACTGGTTATACTTTTAAAACCTCCATCAGAAGTATTGCTTTGCCTTCTAAAAAAATTATCTTCGGCATTTCTGTCAAAATAATACTGATTGAAACCGTAATCTTTTTGTAGCCAATGAATACCAAAATTAGAAGTACCACTTAGTAATAAAAGCGGAGCGGGAGCTTCTATATTATTGCCGGCTTTGGTGTTGTATAAAAAACCTCCTAATAAAAATCCTGCGTATAAACTATTGCTTTTCAGTTTTTTATAATTGTATTGCGTTTTATTTTCTAATTGCAAAATACCAAACTGCTTTCCACTTTTAAAGCTCAAAGAGTTTTTTAGTTGCAAATATTCCCTTTTGCATTGATGTTTTACACTAAGTTCGTTTAAAAAGGAATAAGTTGTTTTTCTTCCATTATATAAATATTCTTGCCATATAGAGCTGTGCTTAAAATTGGCGTGTATGGTAGCTTTGTCATTTTTATATACCAAAACTGAAATTTCCGGAGCAATTTTATTGTACGTTAAATCTTCGGGGAAAAGCAAATAGCTAAATCGTTTGGCATTTAAAGAAATAGATGTAGCAAATTTTCTTTTGGGAGCTATATAAAAAGTGCTGTTAAAAACACCTGTTAAGTTTTTGCTGCCTGTACCATACATGGGTATGGCTTTTATAGAAAAAACGCTGTCTAAATCTGCTCCTAATAGCAATCCAATTTGAGTTTTGTCGTAATTATTCCAAGCTATAGCAGGCAATAGCCAAAAAACTTTTTTGCTTTCCTTTTTAACTAAAGGAATTTTTATGCGTTCAAACTTTTCTTTTGCTGTTAATTTAAAAAACTTTGTTTTTGAACTATTTACGGAAACTAAACTATCCATATTTTCGTTTGAATATAAACTACTATTTATTAAAGTTATGCACAATAAAGCGAAGCAAAAATATCTAAGTTTTCTATGTGTAAAGCTATTTTTCAACAAAAACAAATATAAAGCCTAATATTGATTGAATTTACTTTTGAACTATTTTTCTTTACTTTATACTATAAATTAATGCTATGCTAAGCAATGAATTTGAAGATGAATATGATGAGTCTGCTTCTTTAGCTAAAAAATACGAATCTGCACGAGAAAAAGGTGAGGTTGTATTTTTTACGGAACAAGAATATGAAGAAATAATTGACTATTATGCCTTTAAAAAGGAATATGAAGCAGCTTTGTCTGTAGCCAATGAATGCATAAAGGGTTTTAAATATACCGATACTTTTCATGTAAAGAAGGCTGAAATATACTTAGACTTAAACCAAGCTGAAAATGCTTTAGAAAGTATAGAAACAGCTCTTGTTTTTTCGCCAAACGAAATTAGTATTATTTTGCTTAAAGCAGATGCTTTGCTTCAATTATCAAAGTTTAAGGAAGCCATAAATTTAGTAGAAAATGCTATGCATAATGCAGATAAAGAGGAAAAAATAGACTTGTATTTAGAATTGGCAGATATATATGAAGAATGGGATAAAAACTATGAAGTAATAGACTGTTTAGAAGAATGTTTAAAACTTAACCCAGAAAACGAAGAGGCACTAAATAGAATGTGGTTTAGTGTAGAGCTTACTAAGAGTTACGAAAGAAGTGTATTAATACATGCTCAATTAATAGAGCATCATCCATACAATTTATTGGCGTGGTATAATATAGCTCATGCCTATCAGGCATTAAACAACTATGATAAAGCTATAGAAGCATTTGAATTTGCAATGGTAATAGATGAGGATTATATTCCTGCATTTGTAGATGCGGCAAGTTTGTACTGCGAAACTAAAAAATATGATAAAGGGATAGCTATATATGAAGATTTGCTTGAATTGGGCGAAGAATCTAAAGATATTTATTACCAGTTGGCTAAAGCGTATCAAAGTACTAATAAATACATAAAAGCAAGAGAAAATTTTAAAAGAGCTATAAATTTAGATCCCTATTTTGCTAAGGCTTTTCATAGTTTGGGCTTAAATTATTTAGAAAGTAAATTGCCTAAAAATGCACTTTCTCCATTGGAAAAAGCTGTAAAATTAGAACCTAAAAATTATGAGTTTTTAAATAGCATGGCAGCAGCTTATTTTTTAAACGAAGCAAAAGATAAAGCTGTAGAAATTTATTATAAAATGCTTGAAATTAACAATTTAGATAAGCGAATCTATCTAAATATTATAAGCATAATGTATGAAAACGGTAGTGTGCAAGATGCTGTAGAATTAATTGATTTGGCTATTACCTTGTTTGATGATAATAAATCAGATTTGCTGTATATAAAAACAGCATTTTTGTACGATTTAGGCAAAAAAAATCAGATGTACGAAGCCTTGTTAAAGGCATTAGAAAACAATCCGGAAGACTATAGCCAACTGTTTGAACTTATTCCGGAAATGGAAAATGACAACGCTGTAATGTCAATAATTGAAAGTTACCAAAAAGAAAACTAATCTATTTATATCTTTGAGGCATGATTAAATATGTAACACTTGCCTTAAAAGGCATGGCTATGGGTATGGCAGAAGTAGTACCGGGCGTTTCGGGAGGTACTATTGCTTTTATAACAGGTATTTATGAAGAACTATTAAATACAATAAAAGGTCTTACGCCTAAAAAACTTTTATTGCTAAAAAATGAAGGATTTGCTTCGTTTTGGAAAGCTATAAATGGCAATTTTCTTTTAGGTTTATTTGCAGGAATGTTAATGGGCTTAGTAGTGGGTGTGCTTGTTATTTCTCATTTGTTAGAAACACAACCTATTTTAGTGTGGTCGTTCTTTTTTGGTTTAATAGCCGCATCTGTTATTTATGTAGCAAGGCAAATAGAAAAATGGACTTTAACAGAAATAGTATTGTTGATACTAACCACAGCACTTTCTTATTATATTACTATAGCATCACCCAGCCAAGGACCTCAACAACTTTGGTTTGTATTTTTAGCCGGTTTTATAGCTATTTGTGCTTTAATGTTGCCGGGTGTTTCGGGTAGTTTTTTACTATTATTAATGGGAATGTACCAATACATAGTTACCGATAATGTAAAAGCACTAATTTCTAATTTTAATACAGAATCGTTAGTAGTAGTACTGGTTTTTGGCTTAGGATGTTTAGCCGGAGTATTAACTTTTTCAAGAGTACTTTCGTGGACATTTAAAAATTATAGAACACCTACTTTAGCTGCTCTAACAGGATTTTTAATTGGGTCTTTAAACAAAGTATGGCCGTGGAAACAAGTACTTACCACAAGAATTAACAGCCATGGAGAAGAAATAGCGGTGCAAACCAAAAGTATATTGCCTTCAAGTTTTGCCGGAGAACCACAGGTAGTTATGGCGGTGCTTATGATGGTTGTGGGATTTGTGCTTATACTTGCCATGGATAAAATGAGCAATAAAAAAGTTGAATAAATTAAAAAAATACGGATTAATAGGATATCCCTTATCGCATTCATTTTCTCCTGCGTATTTTAAGCAAAAGTTTGAAAAAGAGAACATTTTAGCTCAATACGATATTTTCCCATTAAAAGATATTAAAGATTTTAGAAGTTTAGTTGATAAAAATAATTTACAAGGACTTAATGTTACTATACCTTATAAAGAGGCTGTTATTGAGTATTTAGATGAAATAGACGAAGAAGCTAAGATGGCTAATGCTGTTAATTGCATAAGATTTAGAAAAGGTAAAGCAAAAGGATATAACACCGATATTTTTGGTTTTGAGCAATCAATATTTCCTTTATTAAATGGAAGAAATAAAGCTTTAATTTTAGGAACAGGAGGAGCGGCTAAAGCTGTGCAATATGTTTTTAAAAAATTAGGAGTTTCTTTTCAATTAGTTTCACGGTACAAAAGTGAAGATAGCATTAGTTATAAAGAAATGAACAAAATAATTACTGGTTTTAATATAGTGGTAAATACTACACCACTGGGCATGTATCCTAATATAACTGAGTGTCCTGTTATTAATTTTGATAAGATAAATAGTTCATTTTTGTTTTACGATTTGATATACAACCCTGCTGAAACTGTATTGATACAAAAGGCACAAGAAAAGGGAGCTATGGTAAAAAATGGATTAGAGATGTTAGAACTCCAAGCAGAAGAAAGCTGGAGGATATGGGATAACTAAACTATTTTGTATTTTACAATGGTAAATGTCAATAGAATTTAGGTTATTATATATTCCTAATCTGTATGAAATAACAATTAGTAAATACATTTTAAAAAAAAATGAAACTATTTGAAACAATATAAAAAACATTGCCGTAAAACATACTAAATCAAAACATACACGCAATGAAAAATTTTATCTTATTAACAGCAATTTTATTTTTTTCTTTCTCGGCTTTAACAGCTCAAGAAACTCCACTTCCATTACCTGATCACGCCACTGGCGAATTTGTACCCGAAGCTCCTACTTCTCAACATGTGTGGGTAAAAGGACATTACGAATATAAATCAGGAAAATACTATTGGGTAGAGGGTGCTTATGTATTAGGCTTAGAAAATCACTCTTGGGTAGATGGCGAATGGGTATTTAACAACAAAACTCAAATGTATCATTATGCTTCCGGATACTGGAAAAATGATGCGGGAGTTATAATGCATAATGGCATAGCCTATGCTCCTGGTGTAATAACAAACTTAAGTACAGTAGAAATGTATGCTGATAACAATATGCTATCTGACGCTACTAAATAGTTTATTTTCACATACAGAACAGAACTAAAATTCAAAAGAACGTGTTACCTTTGTAGCACGTTCTTTGTTTTATGGGGCTGACCGGAATTGACGGCAGGAATTGGGTATATACCCGCAGGCCGAGTGTTGTGCGTTACACTCGTAAATCCCAATGCATAATCTTTATTTTAAATGGCGAGAATAACTTTGCCATGGCTGCCTAATCTAAGAGATTAGTAAGCCTTTGTCCACTCTTTTGACATCCGATAAGAAGTTTTGGGCATCATAATATCGGGTCCTTTTAAGCAGAAGTTTGTTCAGCTGCTGTTATAAATTGTAATAAATTGAACTAGAAAAACAATGGCTTTGTAAAGTGTGTAGTTGTTTTTTGAAATTTTACATTTTACTAAGCTTGTAGAAAGTATATGTACAACTTGACCGGACCAGGGTTCGAATCCCTGCAGCTCCACTTTTCTTAGAAAACTGCTACCATACATTTAAAATTTTATTTCACAGTTTCCAAATCCATTGTAGCACTTTTTTTAGTAAAAAACTTGTAAAAGTAAAGCATTTAGGTAACTTTGTCAATTATTGACAAGTTTTATTTTACAAGTACATGAAAGCAACATTTGGAGAATATATTAAACAACTAAGAACAGGTAGCGGTTTGACCTTAACTCAACTTGCATTTCAGCTTGACCTTGATAGTGCAAATTTGAGTAAAATAGAAAACGGGAAAAGAGAATTTGACGAAAAGCGGTTAGAAAAATTAGCAACTGCTTTCAATCTTGACATTGACCAACTAAAAACAGAGTATTTTGCAGACCAATTTGCAAAGAAAATGTATCAGTATAATTGTTCTCCCGAAACACTAATTGTAGCAGAAGAAAAGGTTAATTATCTAAAAAATATAAACGCAAAACAAGCAAAAATAAGATTTGAGGATGAAAAATAAACCAATAGTAATAGACTTGTTTTGCGGTTGTGGTGGACTTTCTTATGGGTTCATAGAAGCAGGTTATGACGTGCTTTGGGGGATTGACCATTGGAAAGATGCGATTGTAACATTTGAGAATACACACAAAAATGCAAAAGGAATTGTTGCAGATTTGTTTAAGAAAACACCTAAAGAAATTTCTAAACAGATGGGAATAAAGGATGTCGATTTAATTATTGGAGGACCACCTTGTCAAGGTTTCTCCATTGCAGGAAAAAGAATAATTGATGATGAACGTAACCAACTTTATAAATCGTTTGTGAGCTTTGTAAAATATTTTCAACCAAAAGTTTTTTTAATGGAAAATGTGCCAAACATTGTTTCTATGGGAAAAGGTATTATAAAAGATAGCATTATAGAAGATTTTAAAAAACTCGGCTACTCTGTAGTTTATAAAGTTTTATTGGCTTCGGATTTTGGTGTTCCACAAAACAGAAGAAGAGCATTTTTTGTTGGTACAAAAAACAATAAAGAGTTTGCTTTTCCCGAACCGACAACCGAAAAGCCAATAAGTGCAAAAGAAGCAATTTCGGATTTGTCCGAAAACTCAATAAAAGATGGAACAAAATACAAAACAGAACCAAAATCGGATTATCAAAAACTAATTAGAGAAAATTCTGTCGGAGTTTACAACCACGAAATAACCAACCACAGCGAACAAACGACAAGCATTATTTCGCTTGTTCCTGACGGTGGAAATTACAAAGACTTACCCGAAGAATTACGAAAAACAAGAAATGTAAATATTGCTTGGACACGATTGAACAGCAAAAAACCGAGTTTTACGATTGACACAGGACACAGACATCATTTTCATTATAAATACAATCGTGTTCCGACCGTGAGAGAAAGTGCGAGAATACAGTCGTTCCCCGACACGTTTATTTTTTTAGGAAGTAAAACAAGCCAATACAAACAAGTTGGCAATGCTGTTCCGCCAATTTTAGCAAAGGTATTGGCAACAGAAATTAAGAAATATCTATGAGCGAAATAAAAACATACAGAATACCAGACGAGTATTTTTTTCGTTTGCACCACGTTAGACCACGTTTTAAAAATGATGTGGAAGAAGTTTTGTTGTATGTAACAACTTCCATTTCAGAAATGACGGTTTTACCAAACAACGATTTCAAAAACGAACTAAACAAAGTATTATTTGGCTTTAAAAAGAACGCAACATCTACACAAAAAACAATAGATAATTGGCGAACAGAAATTTCCGCTTTATTTGGGTTTATTCAAGAAACAAACGGCTATTCTCAACCCGGATTAATGGCTAAAAGACTTGCCAATAATCAATATTTGGACGAGTTTTTTAATTACTTTTTGTATTCTTTTCAATATCCAGCAGGACACATAAAATCTCAAAATGTAATCAAACAAATTGAAGCAGGTGTAAGATTTAAACCTTGTCAATTCATACTTAATTTACTTATAGAGGGCGAAAAATTAACAGGAAAACCATTTAGCATAACAGCCGAAGAACTTACACAATGTGCTTATTTCGATCTGCGAGTTACTACAGGAAAAAGACAAGCAAAGGAAGTTGCAAAACTCATTCTACAAAATAGAAAAGAAAAAGTAGAATATGAGTATGATTACGAAGCATTAAGAAACGAACGTACAGGCGAATTTCCTTCTAAAGGAGACACCAATCGTTATGCTGGAGACATTTTGGATTATATGGTTTTAGCTAACCTTTTGCAACACAAAGGAACAGGTTACTATTATTACCTAAATGAAGAAAACAAAGAAGCTATCAACTTTCATTTGCTAAATGATGTTTGGTTTGACGAATACGATAAATTCTACAATGTAGATGTAATCACAAATCCTGAAATTGGAGCATTAGAAGAAGTTTGGTTTGACTTTGTAAACAGCTTTGATAACATCGAAGCATTTGCTCCGCATTTAGAAGAACGAGAAGTTGAAAACATTTCTACACTCATTCAAGAGTATTATTCTCGAATGAAAGAGGACAGAAAAGTACCTACAAAAATATTCGGGGATTATGGAGAAACTTTAATTTTGGCTCACGAATATTTAAGAACAAAAGACGGCTCAAATCGTCAACATTTGATAAATAAAATTCCAACGCCACTTGGTGTTGGCTACGACTTACAAAGTATAGAAATCGAAAAAAAGAAACGCTACATAGAAGTGAAAACTACCAAATCACGAAAAGCAATTAATAATAATCGTTTTAAACTCACGCCAAACGAATGGGATACAGCCGAGACATTAGGTGATAATTATTTCGTTTACTATTTAGTGATAAATGACGAGGGGAAAAACATTTTCGTTATTCAAAATCCTATCAAACAATTTGAGTTAGGAAACATAAAAATTGATAAAAATTTAGTTGTTGAATTTTCAAAAACATCAGGACAATGGCACAGACTTTTGGAAATAGCAAGTTAAAAGTTGCTTCGCTCTTTTGTGGTTGCGGAGGAATGGATTTAGGCATTCAAGGAGGTTTTAATTTCCTTGACAAGCACTATGCAGAATTACCATTTGAAGTTGTGTATGCGGTTGATAATGACGCTTACGCAACTAAAATTTACAACGATAATTTCGCTCATCAATGTGAAACAAAAGATGTTCGGGATATTAACCCAAGCGAAGTTCCCGACCACGATATTTTGTTGGGTGGTTTTCCTTGCCAATCATTTTCAATTATTGCTCAAAATCCGCCAAGATTGGGTTACAAAGACGATAGAGGAAAACTATTTTTTGAAATGGTAAAGGTTTTGAAAGAAAAACAACCACGTTTTTTTATTGGCGAAAACGTAAAAGGTTTACTTTCTGCAAACAAAAGAAAAGCCTTTCCAATGATTGTGAAAGAGTTTGAAAAAGCAGGTTATCACATCCATTATAAACTCTTAAATGCGTCTGAATTTGGCGTTCCACAAAAACGTGAACGTGTTTTTATTATAGGCTTTAGAGATTTTGATGATTATTTCAACTTCAAATTTCCATTACCAAACACGCTAAACGGCTCTAAAATTGTGTTGAAACAAGTCATTGACAAAAAAGCGGACAAAGACGAAAAATGGTTTTTCAGCCAAAGAGCTGTTGAGGGAATGTTGCGAGTACGTGAAAAAATGAACAAAGGCAGAGTTCAAGACCTAAACCAACCTTGTAATACTATTAGTTCTCACTTGGCAAAAGTAAGTTTAAACGGAACTGACCCGGTTTTAATGGTAAATGAACGATACAGAAGGTTTACACCACGAGAAGCAGCGAGTATTCAATCATTTCCTACAACATTTAAGTTAGAAAGTGTATCGGACAATAGACAATACCGAGCAATTGGAAATGCTGTTCCACCTGTTTTAATGTGGCAAATAGCTATATCATTCACGTCATTACCAAATTTCATTCAGACAAAAATGGAATTAAAAAAATCTACAGAAAAAAATATAAATTATTAGAAACTATAAATCCCTTCCCTATTAACCTCTGAATGAAAGACATGGGCAGGAATATTGTGTTTTTGGTAGCGTGTAGCTATAGATTGCTCAACTTTTAAGGCTGTTTCTTTTCCCTTGCACAAATAAAACTGTGAAGGTCCCGCTCCCGAAATGCCACCGCCTAACGCTCCATTTTTTAGTGCTTCTTGCTTCGTTTCGTCAAATAAAGGAATTAAGATTTTACGGTGGGGTTCTACTAAAAAATCTTGCAATGAAGTACCCAATAATTTATAATTATTAGTATGCAAAGCATGCACAAAACTTGCTAAATGGGCACTTTGAGCTATGGCGTTTTTCATAGGCACTTGCTTAGGCAAAATTTTTCGGGCATCTTGCGTTTTTAACTCTATTTGCGGATGCACCACCACTACAAATAATGCTGCCGGAACAGGCAATGAAAAATACGCAAAAGGTTGATACGATTTTATTAACGTAATACCTCCCAACAATGCCGGAGCTACATTATCTGCCACTTTACTGCCTCCCACAAAGGCTTCGCCCAGCATGGCAAATTCTATTAATTGCTTTTTAGAAAACACATTTCCCATTAGTGCATTTACCCCAAAAGCCGTTCCTGCGGCACTGGCAGCACTGCTTCCTATACCACTTCCCGGTTTTATCTTTTTGTGTATTTCTATATCTATACCAAAATCTATTTTGTGTTTTTCCACCATAGCTTCCGCCACAATGCCTACAATATTTTCTTTTAAATCAGTAGATAAATCCGCTCCCGTTATTTTAGTAATTTTAAGTTTATTTGAATTGTTTTTAGTAAAAACCATTTCATCGCCCACATTATTTAGTGCTAAACCCAAGACATCAAAACCGCAAGAAATATTAGCCACCGTGGCAGGACAAAATATTTTAATCTGCTCCATTTACTGATTTGCCAATTTTATAATATCTGCAAAAATGCCACTGGCTGTTACGTCTGCCCCCGCTCCTGCCCCTTTTATAACCAAAGGCTGCTCTTTATATCTTTCTGTATAAAAAAGTACCATATTGTCTTTCCCCTTCAAATTGTAAAACGGATTTTCCGGCAATATTTCTTCTAAAGCAAGCTGTGCACCTTTCTCCGTATATTTAGCCACCACTTTAAGCTGTGCATTTTTATTTACTGCTTTTGTATATAAATTTTTAAAATAAACTTCATCTTCTTGCAATGTTTGCATAAAATCTGCAACAGATTTTGATTTTAACGCCTTTTCAGGCAAAAAACTTACACTTTTTATATCGTCCATTTCAATAGATGCACCACTTTCCCGTGCCAAAATCAATATTTTACGCATTACATCTACCCCACTTAAATCTATACGTGGGTCGGGTTCCGTATAGCCTTGCTTGCCGGCTTCTTCTACTATTTGAGCAAAGGAAGTAGTAGCATTATAATTATTAAAAATAAAATTTAAACTCCCCGAAAGTACGGCTTGTATTTCTATAATTTTATCGCCCGAAGCTATAAGATTTTGTAGGGTGTTTATAATAGGCAAACCTGCTCCTACATTAGTTTCATACAAAAACGGAGCATTGTATTTTCGTGCTAATGTTTTTAAATATTGGTAATTATGCAATGAAGATGAACAAGCTATTTTATTGCAGGTTATTAAAGCTATACTTTCCTTTAAAAATAATGCGTAGGCATCGCTTATTTGCTCCGATGCCGTATTATCTACCACTATTGAATTGGGTAAATTTCGCTTTTTAATTTCACTCAAAAACCGTTTTACATCAAAGTCTTTCCCTTGTTTAAGCAGTTTTTCCCAATTAGTTAGATTAATGCTTTCTTCATCAAAAAACATTGTTTTTGAGTTGGCCAAACCAACTACGTTTAAATTTAGGTGCATGCTTTTAGAAAGATATTCTTTTTGTTGTTCAAACTGATTAAGCAATTTTGCCCCTACATTTCCTACGCCTATTACAAATACATTAAGTTGCGTTCTGTGGTCTTCAAAAAAGGCTTCGTGCAAAACATTTAGTGCCTTAGAAATATGTTTTTTATGTATTACGGTAGAAATATTACGTTCTGAAGCTCCTTGTGCTATGGCTCTGATATTAATATTATTTTTACCTAAGGTATTAAACATTTTGCCGCTTATCCCTTGATGATTTTTCATATTATCGCCTACCAAAGCTACTATGGCTAAATCATTTTCTAAAATTAATGGATTTATTTTGCCTAAGGATAATTCATAAGCAAATTCTTCCTCTATGCTCTTTTGGGCTTTGGCTGTTTCTTCTTGCAAAATACCAAAACAAATAGAATGCTCCGAAGATGCTTGGGTAATAAAAATGACATTTATTTTTTGCTCTGCCAGTGTTTTAAATAACCGCATAGAAAAACCCGGAACACCTACCATACCGGCTCCCTCTAATGTAAGCAACGCTATGCCTTCTATATGGCTAATGCCCGAAACTACACTTTGATTATTTACCTTGTGTGAAATTTCTGTAAAAGCTCCACTTGCATCAAAAGTATTTTTAATTAAAATAGGAATTTTAAGGTCTAAAACGGGTTGAATAGTGGGCGGATATATAACTTTTGCCCCAAAATGAGACAGTTCCATTGCCTCTTGGTAGGAAATGTGTTTTATAGGAAAAGCAGACGATACCAACTTGGGATTGGTGGTGTACATACCACTAACATCTGTCCAAATTTCTAACACTTTAGCCGAGCAAGCTGCTGCAATAATAGCAGCCGTATAATCTGAGCCTCCTCTACCTAAAGTGCAAATTTCATTGGCTTCATTGCTGCAAATAAACCCGGGCATAATATGAACACCTGTTTTTATGGCTTTCTTAATGTTTTTATAGCTGAGATTTTGGTTTAATTTTGCTCCTAAATAATTTCCTTCAACTTTTATTAATGCCGTAGCATCAAGCAGGCTAACATCTTTATTGTAAGCTATTTTTAAATATTCACTTAAAATATAAGAGGAAAGCAATTCACCAAAACTACTTAAACGTGCCAATGATTTTTCAGATAAATCGCCCAACAAATAAATACCTTCAAGAAAAGAATTTATCTCGTTAAGCCTTACAATTATTTCGCTTAAAATAGCCGTTCTATTTTCCCATGCAAACAGCGCATTGATTGCGTCAATATGTTTTTGTTTAATTAACAGAAAAGTATCTACATATTTTTCGTCTTTATTTTTGGCTTGCTCTCCGGCTTGTATTAATAAGTTTGTAACGCCTCCCATAGCTGAAACCACCACACAAACATCTTCTTTTTGCTGCTGTACAATTTTTGCCACTAACTGAAACGCCTTGGCACTACCTACTGATGTTCCCCCAAATTTTAAAACTTTCATACGCTATCTAAAAATTTATGCTATTATAAATCTTCATTCTTTCTATAAATATCTTGAGCATAAATACGCCATTTTTCTATTACTTGCAACATATCTTCCGGCAAATTACTTTCAAAATAGACTTCTTTTCCTGTTTTGGGATGCACAAAACCTAAAGATTTAGCATGAAGAGCTTGTCTCGGGCATATTTCAAAACAATTTTCTACAAACTGTTTGTACTTTGAGTAAATAGTCCCTTTTTGTATTCTATCTCCTCCGTAGGTATCATCATTAAATAAGGTATGCCCTATGTGTTTCATGTGTACTCTAATTTGATGCGTTCTACCTGTTTCTAATCTACATTCTACTAATGTTACATAAGCAAAACGTTCTATAACTTTATAGTGAGTAATGGCATGTTTTCCAAAATCGCCACGAGGGTAAACTGTAAATATTTTAGGGTCTCTTTGATCTCTACCAATATTTCCCTCAATAGTTCCTTCATCTTGCTCCACATCGCCCCAAACTAAAGCCCAATATCTGCGTTTTATGGTTCTATCAAAAAACTGCTTAGCTAAATGTGTCATAGCATCATCGGTTTTAGCTATTACTAATAATCCCGAAGTATTTTTATCTATACGGTGTACTATTCCCGCTCTTTCTTCAATAGCTCCACCCAAATTTTTGGTGTGATAAAGGAGTCCATTTACCAAAGTTCCATTTCTATTGCCTACGCCCGGGTGTACTACTAATCCTGCTTCTTTATTGAGTACAATAATATCCTTATCTTCAAAAACTATATCTAAAGGTATATTTTGGGGTGTTAAATCTGGTTCATTAATAGATTTTGGATAAACCATTAATATTTTATCGTGAGGTTTTACCTTATAATTTGATTTAACGGTTTGACCATTTACGTATAAATTACCAAATTTTGCTGCCTGCTGAACTCGGGTGCGACTCACTACATCGCTTTGATTCATTACGTATTTATCTATACGCAAAGGATTTTGCCCTTTATCAGCCTCAAGCTCAATGACATTAAACAAATCATCTTCTTCTTGACTTTCAAAATCAATATTAGTAATATCTATTTTGCCCATTAGCTTTTTATGCTAAGTTAGACTTTAATCTGTCTATTACATCTACTTCCGTAGTGTCAAACCCACGCAATTGAGATAAATAATAAGATAAATAATCACCTATGTTTATCAAATAAATGCATTGTTCTATTAATGAATTTCCCATACTCCAAACTTCAAAAATAGAGCTTGTGTATTTTTCGTACTCTTTTTTATTCAACTCAAAACGCACTTGATTATTTTTATAATCATCTTCTTTTCTTAATAAAATAACGGCTAAATCTTCATTTTTTTGCCTCCAACCTACTAACTCATTATGGTTCATTTCCGGCACTACATGATGCCAACACAGTTGCTTACCATTTTCATTAATCTGTTGTCTCCACCTTACTGTTACCGACTCTATTGTATTTTCAGAATATAAAACTGGTATTTTATTGTAAATTTTTTCAGCTAATTCTTTTGCTTCTTGCTTAATAGATTCTTTATTGTCAAGTATTAATTGTTTTGCTTCTTGAAGTTGTTTTATAAAACTATTATCTATTAATTTAAAATGATTAAGAATAAAGAAAATTTGAGTGCTTGAATACCCCATGCAAGACCGTGGTGGCATTCCTCCCGGAATTACTATCAAATCCAAGTTATTTTCTTTAGCTATTTTTTCAACTTTCCCATTAGAACTTATAGCCACAATCATAGCTTTTCGGTCTATGGACTGTTCAAAACAAGCTACCGTTTCTTCTGTATTTCCACTATATGACGAAATAATAACCAAAGTTTTTTCGCTTACATAAGCCGGCAAAGTATATCCTTTTACTATTTCTAAAGGAATAGAAATTTTAGAATAAACAACATCTTTAACAAAATTAGCTCCTATTCCAGAACCACCAAGACCGCAAATTACTATATTTTGAGGTTCAAATTCTTTTAATTTAAAATCATAATTTAACCCTATTTCTATAGCTTCGTCTATCTGTTTAGGAAAATTCTCAATCAGTTGTAACATATTCACTTTTCTCTTAAATTTGAGGTTCAAAGATAATCATTATAACTTTAAAAAATAATTTGGCTAAACATAATGACATAGGAGAAAATGGAGAAGAATTAGCTACAAACTTCTTATTATCAAATGGATATAGCGTGCTTGAAAAAAACTATCGGTTTGATAGAGCCGAAATAGATATAATTGCAAAAAACGATAAACTTTTAATTTTTGTGGAAGTGAAAACCAGAACTACTGATTTTTATGGCAATCCCGAAGATTTTTTGAGCATAGCTCAGCAAAAAAGAATTACTAAAGCTGCCCAACATTTTATAGAAGAAAATAATTGGCAAAATGAAATTCGTTTTGATATTATAGCTATTAATCATCATAATGAATTGCACCATATTAAAGATGCCTTTTTTATAATTGACTAAGATAAATTAACTTCAACTTTTCTTTTTCTTTATCCCAATTGTAATTTTTACTTAAAGCTAATGTATTATTCTTTAAATTGTTATATAATTCTTTATTTTTTATTAATTTATTAATAGTTTCTTCTATTTCTTTTACACTCAGTGTATTTATTAATAAACTAACCTCAAATTCCTTATTAATCCTTTCATATTCGGGAAAATTCATGCCAATTTGAGGAATGCCAGCGTGGGCATAATCAAAAAATTTATTAGCTAAAGAATAGTAATAATTCATACTGCTTTTATCTAATAAATTTACTCCCAAGTATGCTTTTTGTGTTATCTGCTCTAAATCTTTAGGCAATAATTTCCCAAAAAAAGTTACTTTATCCGTTAAATTTAAGTCAGCTACCAAAATTTTAAGTTCATTTTCTATATCTCCACTTCCAGCTATTTTTAAAGGCATGTCAATTTTTCCCATAGCTTTTATTAACTCCTTTAAGCCACGCCCTTTATTTAATGCTCCTTGATACAATATAAAAGACTGATTTTCATTGGTTTCTTTTTGATATTTTAATTCCGGAACATTCATGATTACGTCAAACTTTCTACCATATTTTTCTTGAAGAAAAACAGCTACGCTTTCATTTACAGTATATAGTTTTTTTGCTTTACGCATTCCTTTTTTTTCAACCCACGCCCAAATTCGTTTTTTTATAAACTTTCCTTCTAATTCCGGTACTTCAGTAAATATTTCGTGAGCATCGTAGTATAATTCAAATTTCTTAAAAAAAGAGGCTAACCAAGCTCCAAATAATGTATCTGCATCATTTGCACAAACTTTGTTATATTTTGAAAACAAAAGCAAAAAGAAAAAACGCAAATTTATTTCGGCATAAAATAAAACGCCTTTATTAAACACACACGCAATTCGTTTTTCAGTATATTTTTTTGAATTATTTTGTCGGTTATCACTTAATTTTCTACCTATTAATGAAACATTAGCTCCAAAACTTTGTAAAGCCGTAGCTATTTTAATTAAACGCTGGTCATACAAAATATCACTTGTACTTAATAATATTATGCTTTGTTGTTCCAACTATAGGTATCGTTTTCTTGTTTTTGTAAAAAATTATAATCTAATAGCATTTTTAAAACTCTATTTAGCTTTTCTTTATTTTGATAGGGGATTTTTTTATTAATTTGATTTAAAGATAAAGCTTGGTCTTTAATATATTTTTTTACTAAAATAGATATTTCTTGATATTCTTTTTCATCTACCTCTTTTTCATTTCGCCCCAAACAAACATCGCAAACACCACAATTTTCAGATTTATTTTCGCCAAAATAAGCTAATAACACTTTGCTTCTACAGCTTGTTGTTTCTGTAGCATAGCTAATCATAGCATTTAATTTATCTTTAAATACTTTAATTCTTTCTTTAATTTGCTCAACATTCAAATACAAATTTTGTTCTGACAACCTTGGTTTTAAAAACTGTATAAAAGGTTCATCTTTATATTTTTCATAAGCTATTACACCCACTCTATCTAATATTTGCAATGTTTTAATAATGTCTTTAACATTTGAGTTTAAGTGCTGGGCTAATTGTCGTTCTTTTATTTTAACGTATCCGTCAAACACTCCGCCATAAACTCTCAAAATATATTTCATAATTGGTTCAAGCTCCAAATTATCAAGCATAAATTTATACAATTCTTGTTTATTGTACAGTACCATAAGTTTAGATGACTGATAAATTCCTTCGGAGAGATATAAATATTCTTCTTGCTCTAAAAACTTTAATGATTGATAAATTTTAAGCACACTAAAATTGTATCTTTTGCTAAAAGTTGTAATATTAAAATCAAAAACCATGTCTATTCCCGCTCCTTCTGCTATCTGAAAAAAATTGCCTAAAGCGTTATACACTTTCTTTATTTCGGGAATAGTAGGCATAGTTTCTTCTAATTTCTCTATAGCTTCGTGCTTATCGGCATTATTAAACAAAAGTACGGCATAAGCCTTTTTTTCATCTCTACCGGCTCGTCCTGCTTCTTGAAAATATGCTTCCGGACTATCGGGCAAATCCATGTGCACTACGGTGCGAACATCTGCTTTATCTATTCCCATACCAAAAGCATTGGTAGATACCATAACCCGTACTTTTCCTTGTATCCAATCCTCCTGTTTTCTTGCTCTTTCTTCGCTTTTTAAACCCGCATGATAATACGTTGCACTAATTTTACATTGCTTTAAATAATCGGCTATTTCTTTGGTTTTTCTTCTATTTCGCACATAAACTACCGATGTTCCTTTCACTTTTTGAAGAATATCTACCAACTTTGTTAGTTTAGCATCTTCATACAGTACTGAATAGCTTAAATTGCTTCGCGAAAAACTTTTTTGAAATACATTATTTTCTTTAAAAACTAACTTTTCTTGAATATCTACTACTACTTTGGGTGTAGCTGTGGCGGTTAGTGCCAAAACGGGTACTGTGGGATGAAACTGTCTTATTCCGGCTATTTGCAAATATGGTGGACGAAAATCGTAGCCCCATTGGGAAATACAATGTGCTTCATCTACTGCCCATAAATTCACGTTCATTTGTTTCACTCGCTCTATAAAAATATCGGTTTTTAGTCGTTCGGGCGAAACATATAAAAATTTTATATTACCATAAATACAATTATCTAAAGCTATATCTATTTCTCTTTTGCTCATTCCCGAGTATATAGCTATTGCTTTTATGCCTTTTTGTTTTAAATGATACACTTGGTCTTTCATTAAAGCTATTAATGGCGAAATAACAATACAAATACCTTGCTGGCACATGGCAGGCACTTGAAAACAAATAGATTTTCCTCCACCTGTAGGCAATAAGGCTAAAGTGTCTTTTTTAGCTAAAGCACTATTAATAATGTCTTCTTGCAAAGGACGAAAAGCAGGATAACCCCAATATTTTTTTAGTACTTCTAAAGGTGTTGACATTAAAATACGAAGTTAGCGAAGTAATATGAAACAAAAAAGTCCCATGCTTTACATGAGACTTTCAAGTGATCCGGCTAGGATTCGAACCTAGGACCTACTGCTTAGAAGGCAGTTGCTCTATCCAGCTGAGCTACCGGACCATTTTCTTTTTGAGAGTAACATAATAAATTTTTACCTTCCCCTCAAAAATGGAGTGCAAAAGTAATTAAAATAAATTAATTATTGCCCACTTTATTTGTTTTTTCAATTGAAATTTTTCTGATTTGAGATTTATCCATTGTATTTACTTTCATTGGTTCTTTAGCTTTTATACTATTATTAGGCTGTAAATCTACCTTTTTACTCATATCTAAGCCTTCAGATTTATTTAATTGATTGGTTTGCACTGTCTTTTGCTCGCTTGTACTTGTACTGGCACTTTGAGTAGATTTGCAGGCATTTAAACCTACTATCAATAAAATTATAATTACTATTTTTTTCATCTCTTCTTATTTTTTACCTGATATTACTTTGTCTTTAGGGTATTTTATAGAATATGTAAACCTAACTTTTTTGCTTTGATTAGCTGCTAAATTTATTTTCCATTCTAATTTTCCATATTCACTATTGTAAGTAGCTCCTCCTCCTTCGTCTAAAGTTACAACTATATCTTTTTGCTGACTTACAGGAATTTGGTCTAACACTTCTATTTCTACACTTTTATTTTTATTGTTTCTTATTTCAATTTCATAAGTATAGGTTTCAACCTTATTAGCTCCTAAAATTTTTGTTTTAGTAAAGTCTTTAAGTTCTGTTCTTTCTATTTTAATTCCCTCGTCTCGCCCCAAAGATAGCAATAATGTATCATTACTTACATTTGGATTAATAGTGGACTCTCCCACGTAAGCTCCTTCAAAGAAAATATTTGATTTTCCCGGTAATAAATTATACTGTCCCCAATTGCTAACTTTTGCCAACAAAAACACTCCTTTATCTAATTTTGGAACACTGTGATATTGATAAACAGAATTAAGTTGATAGGTAGTTAAGCCAACTAAATGCTCCTTGCCATCACTTGGAATACTTTGTGGCAAAGCTACTTCATATTGCGTGCTAAATGTTGAATTTTGCTCTTGTGCATTGTAAGCAAATCCTTCATCAAAACTAGCTTCTTGCTCTACGGCATCGGCATAAGCCATGTTTTTCTCTACTTTATAAGCACGTACTTGCACTTCATTTATTTCCACATTTCCACTTCCATAATACGGCTGATAATAATTAGCATACAAAGGATTAAGCACTGGTCTGTTATTGTTTTGAGATGGATTGCCTGTTGATACAGTTAAGTCAACTCTTTCCCAATCGTAACCAGAATTTTGATAAATATTGGCTTTATAAATCAAATCAACGGGTTTATCTGTTCCTTCGCTACGCAAATCATAAATTGGTGTCCAACCTGCATTGTATATAAGATAATCTAACTTAAAATCGGTATAAACAGGCGATAAAGCACTTACTTGAAGTTTAATAACGCCACTTGGTTTGTTAAACTTAGCATTTTCTTCATTTAGCTGATTTTGAATGTTATTTCTCTGTTCTGTTAAGTCTTTTTCTTGCTTCTGCAAGCTTAAATATTCTTTATTATATTCAAACTGTTTTGTTTTATATACATCTAAAAGCTGACTTAAATCTGTGGGTTCTAATCCTACATTAGCTCCACCTAATTTTTTATTATCATTAAGCACACTTTCTAAATCTGTATATATTTGTTTTTGTTCTTTTATCCAGTTTAAATCATCGTTTAGTTTATCTAACTCCGCTTTAAGTTGTTTTTGTTTATCGTTTAAACTGTTTTGATTTAAGTAATCATTTTCATAAACAGCAGATAACAAACTAACTTTCCCTATGGTTTTTAAAGCCACCTGCAAGCTTGACGGATTTATTGTAGTTGGAATATTTCTTATAACTATTTCTGATGTTCCGGCAGGTAGTTTTCCTCCTGCTTCGCTGGTTAGTTTAGCATTATTTTTATAAACTGTAGCTTTAGTTATTTTAGATTCTAATTGATTTTGTGCCGAAATTGACATTGCAATTAACACAAACAATATGCTTATGAAATTTCTCATTTTTTATTCTTTATTGTAAAGATACATTTTGGTTTAAATTCCATAAAACATAAGCGAATATTATACCATTATTCCCTATAAAAAATCCGAACCTCATAAGATTCGGATTTTTTAAAGTTGTTTTTTATCTTTTTTACTTTTTAACCACTTGAATACTCTGACTAAAATTATCAGAAACAAGTTTTAAAATGTATGTACCTTTTGCTAATTCACTTAAATTAAGAGTAGTGTATTTTTCAAAGTTTTTAGTATAAATTTTCTTACCAGCTAAATCATATAAAGTAGCCATAAAGCTATTTTCTCCTTCAACTTTTACTTCTATTTTATCTTTAAATGGATTTGGGTAAACCATAAAATTAACTACATTTTCATCACTATTATTTCGGTTTAAATTAACCGCTTCTATATTAGAATATTCAAACTGCCCGTCAAAGTCTATTTGTTTTAGTCTGTAATAGGAAACGCCATTAAATGGTTCTTTATCTGTTAATTGATAATGTTGGGTTTCTGTAGTGCTTCCTGCTCCTTGCACCCATGCTATTTTCTCAAAATCAACGCCATTTTTACTTCTTTGTACTTCAAAACCATCGTTGTTTATTTCTGTGGCTGTAGCCCAAGTTAAAGCAACTGTTTTATTATTTACTGCTTTAGCATTAAAATACAATAATTCTACAGGCAGTGTTGTGTTGCTTTGTGTGGCACCGTCTAAGGTAAATTTAGAGAAACTAGTTAAACCTGTTAATGTATATTGATTAGGACAAGCATCAAACCCTGTGGCATTAAATGCAGGTGCTCCGTTGGTGGTAGCTACGGTAGGATTGCCCGGCTGTCCGTTTTTCATTAAATAACGTATATCCGTTCCGTTTGTTGATTGTATAGGCGAAATATCTTGCCCGCCATTAGCTAATACTACCAAATCATACGCAGTTATACCTCCGTTAGGATTGGTTATATCCCACTGCAATGGCGAATGAATATTAAACTCTATTTGGTCAAGTGTACCATCCGGTGTGCTTGTTCCTGTACCTATTTGTCCCGTACCACCGTTAGGTGTTTCCATATCGCAATAAGCATAAGGCTGTATAGGAGCCGTGCTATTTGTTTCCAAATATCCCAATATATTTGAGCCACTTGCTCCTGTTACGTCAATAGTAAATCCTTGTGCGTTTTGCGTAGCATGCCCTATTGGAAATGTGTAAGCAGATGTTCCATCGGTAGTCCATTGTAGTTTGCCTTCTACATAATTGTTTACGCCCGAAGTTTGCCCATTTACTATAGCCGTAGTTTCATCATTTGAAACAAAAAGTAAGTTAGCGTCTGTTTTAACTATTCCTTTGCTTACAAATTCAAGTGTTTGCTTCACTTCCGCACTGTTTGTTAATGTTACTTTATCTCCCGATGCTGCTTTATCTACATACATATTAACCATGGTAGGCGGCAGTGCATCGCCTGTTACCATATCGCCATTGCCTACAAAACCGTAAGAAGCATCTTCAGAGAAGTTAGCCGTAGTTCTTGCTGTAGTCATTCGCAATGCCCCTACGGTTGAAGTACCTAAGGTAATTCCATCGGGGTTGCCATATTTATAGGTAGCACTATCCAATACATTAAATGTACCTGTTCCGTCTATATGTTCTGCTTCATCCGTTTGAAAAACCGTAGGTTTATTTACATTCATAACGCCTGTTATTTCTATGCCTGCTTGAAGGCTAACGTTATAGGTTGGCGTATTGGCAGCTACGGCATTTAACTCAATATTATGGTAAGAAATGGTGTTGCTATTTCCGTCTGTTCCTCTAATTAATTGTGATTGTGTAGCTCCCGAGCCATACCACTCTACTGTTCCTCCGGTAATGTTATAGGCTGTAGCTGTTCCGTCCAACTCCGGATTGGCATCATTTAATTTTTTAATTCTAAGTGTTCCACCATCCATAACTAATGCACCACTACCTGAAAATGATGCTGCTTGATTTACTGAATTAATACAATCAACAACTGTTGCTCCTGTTAGAATTAAAGCCGAATCTATTACTGTAGCTGTACTTAATGCTTTATAATCTGTTCCATAAGTATTGGTTCCACTATATTTTACATTAACATAATTTGGTCTAGATTGAGAACCTCTCAAAACCTGAAAAGCATCTGTACCACTTCCAATTAATTCAATAGTACCTCCATTAAGTATATAAGGGAAACTTCCACCATTCATTCTTGGAATTAAATCTGCATAGGCGTCAATAGAACTGGAACTTCCTTTTGCTATCTGATAAAGCGTACCCGAAGACATATATAAAGTGCCAGTAGAACCTGTAATATATTCAGTAGCAGTTTCAATAACTTGTCCTTTTCTAATATCAAGTTTACCACCAGTAGAGCTTATAGCTGTGTTATTGGTAATACTTGTAGAATTAGTAAAAGTTAATTGAGTGTTATTATCCACCAAGTCGCAAATAATAATTTTGCCCGTTGATCCAGTTGTAATTGCATTTCCTGTTACTTGATTTTCTTTGCCAATATAATGGAAAGTTGCTACTTGATTAAAAGATCTATTAGAAGATGGAACTTGAACATTTCCTATGCCTATACCAGTACCCGAGGTGGTTGTAATACCATCAGGCGATGTTATTTTTAAAGTACTTCCTTGTAATGAAGCAAATTGTGTTCCTGTTTGAGAGCCAGAAATAGCTACTAATAAAGCAGTAGTGCCATTAAACCCAAAATCAAAAACACTTCCGTCTTCCACGGTTAGTTTTGAATTTTGACCAAGTTCAAAATCATTGTTAATAATTTGAGCGTAAGCACCATTTTTTACATTAAATGAAATACCACTATTTTCCGCAGAACTAGTAGAGGCAATATCAATAGTTTGAGTTGTTTCGGGTGTTAAACCATCTCCCACACCAACAAAATTGAAGTTATTATTAACTACTGTGGAACTTGTACAACTTAATCGTCCACTTGAAGCTGCATACAAATCTCCATATAAATTTATAGTTTGAGAACTTGTTCCAGATACAACACCTTGCATATCAAAAAACGCACCACTTAACACTTCTAAATCTCCTTCTATATTGAGTGTTGTTATAGTATTTGTGCCTGCCCCAAGTCTAGTTGTGGCTTGATCTAATATCATATTGCCTTTTATAGTAAAATTAAATGTACCAGATGTTTTAAAATTAATAGTATTATAACAACCTGTAAAAGAAAAATCATCTTCTACTATAAAATCGCCACCTATACCAGAAGTAACAGTTCCTGTTGTAGAAATTCTAAACTTATTGGCTCCGGAACAAGTTACTGGTGGATTGTTAGTCCTAAAAATTAAATCATTATGAGCCATATTTATATTAACTCCTGAAGCTAAAAAGGTCATATCATCACTTGCCCCTAAATTTGATTGGAAATCACAAATTATATTTCCAAAAGTGGCTGTATAGCCATTGTATGTGTTTGTACTAATTGAAGTATTATCGGGAATTAAAATATCGCTAGCAGCATCCCAGTCTCTTAGTATTAAATTAGAATTTGGATGAAAAATTTCAGTTCCACTCCAAATAGAAGTTACCGGATTACTATATTCATTATTTAAAATTAAATTACCATTATCATATACCTCTAATATACCTCCTGAAGATGAAATAGATAAATTAGCATTAACTTGCACTTCGCCTCCATCATAAATATAAAGTTCATTAATAGTACCTGGATGATTGCAATTAAACAAACCTCCACCCAACACATACATTTTTACACTTGAACCAAACGAGCCTCCACTTGTTATTATATCTCCACTTTGAACAAAAATTTTATTAGTTGTATTAAAGGTTGGTGAATTTGAAGCATTCCATGCTGTTCCATCAAAACGTTCCCAAATAGCAGGTGAGGCACTATTGCTTAACCATGTGCCTGAACCCACAGTTCTATAATCTCCATTGGTAACTGGCAAATCTGTAATATCAAAAGTATTGCTAATAACTGATGTAAAAGATGTATGACTGGCAGTTAAAGTAAATCCTGTACCTGCAACTGTATGAATAACTGATGAAAACGTGGCAACACCAGCAACTGTAGTAGCAGATAAAGGAGAACCTGTCATAGTACCAGTAGAAATTATTGAAACATCATCCGTCCACTCTATATCTCTATTACCATTAGCATCTACTCCTTCTATTTGTACCGCAGGCGACATTACAATATTAATTAAGGCATCACTTGGTTGCTGAGCAAAAGCCAAAGCAGAAGCCGTAACTTCCAATCTATTTCTATCGCCTACAATACTTGATACTGCTCCGCCTGCATTTGCCATAGCAAAAATAGACCCTGCCGTATTGGCTGTTGCAGAAGTAACGGTAAATTGTAGCTGTGCATTATCATCTACCGCTGTTAAAAAACTAACACGCAAGGTAAGTGATTTAACGCCACCATCTGCTGCCGTAAAATTTGCACCGCTCAAGCCTGTAAATGTAATTGTTCCTGCTCCTACATTAATAGTCGGGTTATTTGCCACCATTGTATTTACATCAAACAAGGCTGCTGCACGCAAATAGGCAGCGTGTGTAGGATTTAAGCTAAAGGTAATGGATGTTAATTCCGTACCCAAAGCATCGGCATCTGCACTACCGCCTCCATCTCTAATATCAAATTTAAAAACACCAATGTTTCCGCTCGTATTTGTAAACGGACCGGCACTTTGATATAGCGTATAATCAATATTACTTGTATAACCAAAGGTGCTATTTTCTATAATATCCGATTGATTACTGTTTACGCCCTCGCCTTGAATAGCAAAAGTATAAGGGTTTTCATCGCTATCATCATTAGCTATGCTAATGGTTGCTGTTCTTGTTCCCACGGCAGAAGGATCAAAGGTAACAGAAAACGTAGTGCTTCCCAATGCTGCAATAGGTGTAGAAGGATTTGCTGTTACCGTAAAATCGGCAGCATTTGTTCCTGAGATAGTAACATAAGGACTGGTGGCTGTAAGGTTTAAATTTTGTGAACCTGTATTTTGAATGGTAAATGTTCTTGTAACAGTTCCTCCTGTTACAGAGGTGGAACCAAAATCGGTATGATTTGAAGTTGATGGGATAGTACTTCCATTAACAATATCTGCACTACTACCTTGAATATTTATTTCTGGAGAATTATATGGTGTAATATAAATATCATCAATATTTAATCTTCTACCCGAAGAAGATAAATTAACTATTCTAAATCGGACATTTCCTGCTAAATTAACAGTCATAGATTGTGTGGCAAAAGTTGTATTAGTCGCTGTATATGTTGAACTTACAAATGCTGTCCAAGTAGCACCATTATCTGTTGATGCTTCTAAATGCCATGTACCATCTGCATCAGAACCATACATTCCATGACTAAGCGTAACAACTCCCAAACCCGTAGTTAAGTTAAAATTCATTTCAATTTTTCCGCCCCCTTGTATTCTTGCCCCTTGTGTATCATAATAAAAATCACTACCGGAATTACTTATTAGTGCATTATCAAAATTCCAACTACCTGCTGTGCAAGTTACATTTGCTGCGGCATAGCTACCCTTAGAACCTACTTCAAAATCTTCCCAAGGAGCGGTAGTTGTCGTTTCACTCCCACTCAATGCAGGGCTTAAATATTTGGGACCACCGCTACAAGCTGCATTATTATAAGCAAATACAAAATAATAATAAGTAGTAGATGAAGATAAACTACTTGCCGTAAATGAAGTGCCACTACCATTGTAAACCACCGTACCGCCACCTAAAGACGTACCAACAGTATAAGTTGTAGCATCTACGAGATTTCCACTTAATGTAGCAGAAGTACTTTGTACTACCAAATAATTATCGGCAGCAGGCGAAGCTGCGGTGTAGCTTACATCTATAGATGAAGATGTAATATTAGCAAAAGCCAAAGACGTAGCTTGTGCACTTGGTGTGGTACAGGCTGCGGTAACTGTTCCGCTGCAAGTAACATTTTGAGTTGTTGCACCAGTTGATGAGCAAGCAATGTTTTCACTATTATATGTACCAGCACTTAAGCCCGCTTTTAAACGCACATAAATTGTAGTACTAGTAACTGTATCACCGCTTGGCGTTAAGCTTAAAGAACTACTAAAACCACTACCCGAAGTAGTTGAAATTTCGTAGTTTGTAGGAGCAGTTAAGGAAATATTAGCCGTTAAATTGCTACCACTTGCCGTAAATGTTTGTTCTGCCGAAGGGCCTGAACCTGCCACATAAGTAAATCCGGTTAAAGTAGAAGGAGAAACAGTGATGGTTGGAGTTGAGCCAGTTGTATATGTTATCTTCACACTTACTATTCTAAGTTGACTTGTTCCAGAGGCAGCATTTAAAAAACTAAAAGTACTGGCTGAAATTCCATTAATGCTATAAACTAGAGAAGTTGCATTTATTGATATAGCTGTTCCTCCATCTATGCTATAATCTATGGTAGGGTCATATGAACTTGAATTTGCAGTAATAACAACATCCGTAATTGTAATGCCGGTATTTGCACTTAAAGTCATAGCCCCCCCATTACCACTACCTCCATAAAAACGGGCAGCAGAACCTGAGGTATAATAGGTTGGATTTGTACTGGAAGAATTTTTTGCAGTTGAAAATGAAATATTTGCATCTATACTGCCAGATCCTAAAGCAGTAGCATTGGTATAATGGTCGTCAAAAACGTAAGTAACCGTTGTTTGCCCAAACCCAAATCCAAACAATAAAATAGTTAAACTAAAAAGTAGTAATTTTTTCAAGGTAGTAAATTTTTGTTCTGCAAAATTACTAACAATTACTGTGCTAATTTTTACCTAAAAACTCATTTTTTGATTAAGAAATAGTTAAATCTATATTTAACTATATTAAATGATAATAAAATGTGAATAAAATACATCTAAATGTTGATAAGCTATTAAATCATGTTATTATCTTTTGGATAACTATCTCAATCTATAAGACGATTTGATTAAATTTTCATCTTTTTGAACGCCTTTTTTGGCTAAAAACAAAAACAAAATTACCACAAGAATAAGGTAAAACTGCCAGTCTAAATAAAAATTTTGCACACCGTCAGTATAAATATACAAGACTACTCCCGCTAACGCAACAATAATACTCAACCAAATTAATTTTATTTGCAAGGATCTGTTTTTAAATAAGAAAATAGTTACTAAGGCTATAATCGCACTAACTATTAAACTCAAAGAGGAACTCACTTTAAGCAAATCAAGATTTTGGAGTTGAGTAAGAGCATAATCGCTTATAAACGAAAATACTGCCGCCATTACGCCTGCTAAAAATAAATATATGGTTTGTATTCTTTGTATCATTTTTTCTTGTTATCGGTTATCGGTTTTCTGTAGCCAGTAGTCAGACTTAATACTTTGTACTTATATCCTACATCTTATGTCTTATGTCTTACATCTTGTATCTTATATCTTACATCTATCCAACTACAAAAATGGCATTTTTACCACTGTTGCTTTTAATAATTTGTTTCTGTTTTTTATATAAATAGTACTTCCCACTTTTGCATTTTCTACATTTACATATCCCATACCTATGGCTTTGTCCAAACTGGGCGATTGCGTACCAGAAGTTACCACTCCTATTGCACTCTCATTTTCATCTGCTATTTCATAATCTTTTCTTGGAATACCTTTGTCTATCATTTCAAAACCCACCAACTTTTTAGAAACTCCATTTTCTTTTAAATTTTTATGATAATTACTATTTACAAATTCTTTGGTAAACTTGGTTATCCAGCCTAATCCTGCCTCTATTGGCGAAGTAGTATTGTCTATATCATTGCCATACAAACAAAATCCCTTTTCTAACCGCAAAGTATCTCTGGCTGCCAAGCCACAAGGTTTTAAACCATATTTTGCTCCTTTATCCATTAAGGCTTCCCAAACTTTTTCAGCATCTTCATTCCATACATATATTTCAAAACCTCCACTGCCTGTATAGCCTGTGTTTGAAATAACTACATCTACCACTCCTGCTAATTCACAAGCATCAAACCAATAATATGCTATATCATCTAAATTTAACTCCGTTAATTCTTGCACTAAATCTTTTGCCTTAGGACCTTGCACGGCTATTAATGCTAAATCGTCCGACATATCTTGCAGTTCTACATCAAAACCTTTTTCTTTCATCTGCTTGGCTATCCAGTTAAAATCTTTATCAATATTAGCGGCATTTACTATCAAATTATACTCGTTTTCATCCCATTTATATACAATTAAATCATCTACTATACCGCCTTCATTGTTTGGCATACAGTTGTATTGACACTGCATATCTTGCATTTTGCTAATATCATTACTACAAATCCATTGCAATAAAGCCGTAGCATCTGCTCCTTTTACTAAAAACTCTCCCATGTGGCTAACATCAAAAATACCCACATCATTACGCACCGCTAAATGCTCATCTTTTATACCACTGTAAGAAACGGGCATTTCAAAACCTGCAAAATCAACCATTTTAGCACCTAAAGCAGTATGTTTAGCATATAAAGGAGTTCTTTTCATTTATTTTATTTTTTGCAAAAATAAGACTAATTCAAACAAAATAGGAATATCAATTTGTTAATAAGCAGTCAGGTTGTGATAAGGTTGTAATATTCGTGCCACGA
>JACJYS010000009.1 GCA_020635995.1 Chitinophagales bacterium
GTTTCGCAAAGTACTACTACTTTCCCTACAGATTTATGGGTGCCCAGTACAGCCTATGTTAAGCCCCAAAGAGGACTGCAAGCATCTTTAGGTTATTTCCATAATTTTAAGGATAATACTTATGAAACTTCTGTAGAGGTTTACTATAAAAAACTTTGGAATCAAATAGAATATGGAGAAGAAGCTATAAAATCTGACGGAACAGACAGAGATACGGAAGACCAATTTGTGTTTGGAACAGGACAATCTTATGGTGCTGAGTTTTTTGTGAAAAAGAAATATGGCAAATTCAATGGCTGGATAGGTTATACTTTAGCTTGGACAGAAAGAGATTTTCCTACTTTAAACAAAGGCGAAAAATTTTGGGCTAAATACGATAGAAGACACGATTTATCGGTAGTATTAATTTACGATATTACCAAAAGAATAAAGCTAAGTGCCACTTTTGTGTATAGCAGTGGACAAAATACCACAATAGCCGTACGTAGATATTTTATTAATGGCGAACTTAGAGCAGATTATGGCAAAAGAAATGGATATAGATTGCCTGCTTATCATAGATTAGATGTGGGTTTTACTTATGTGCTGAAAGATAATGAAAAGCGTTATTCTGATTTGAATATATCTATTTACAATTTATACAGCCGAAAAAATCCGTACTTTTTTTATGATGATATAAATAGTGAAGTTAAAACAGATGCCAATGGTAATGTAATAGGTTCAACATTTGAAGTACAGACTAAACAAGTATCCTTGTTTCCAATTTTGCCGACACTTTCATGGAATTTTAAATTTTAAAGATGAAAAAGATATTAATTATAATAACAATAGCTTTATTAACAGGAATATTAGTTACATCTTGCGAGAAAGACGTATTTCTTGATGTAGGCGATGTAGAAGATTTATTAGTAGTGGAAGGTTATGTACTAAAAGGAGAAACACCTTTTGTGCTTTTAACCAATAGTTTTCCTAATGGACAAACAATAGATTTAGATAGTTTATTTTATAGTGGCAATGCTACGGTTAAAGTAACAGACCAATCGGGTATGGAAGTAACTTTAGCCAGAAGAACAGCTAATGAACTTACTACTGTTCAAAAGGCTTATTTATCAGAGCAGTTTTTGCTTGACCCTATAATATTATATTTTATCCCTGTTTATATTGACACCTCTAACACTATAATGGGAATAGAAAATGGCACTTATAATTTAAGTATAGAGTATGAGGACAAAACATTAACAGCCAGTACTACTATTCCGCCCTTACGTCCTTTAGATTCATTAACTTACGTGAAAAAAGAAAATTTTGATTCTTTATACACCGTTTTTATTCATTTAAGAATGACGGGTTCCGGAAATTATGTACGATACTTAACAAAAAGAAACAGCGAACCGTTTTTTCCACCGGGCACAACGGGAGCTAATTGGAGCGATGCTACTTTTCAAGGTGCAGAAAGTTTAACTTTACCAATAGAAAGAGGTTATCCTTCTATTTTGGTAAGAGATTCATTAGGCAATTTACCACCGGGCGTAGAAGAAAGACCAGATGATATTTCGGAATTAGGGGCATTTAAGTTGGGTGATACAGTAACTGTAATGTGGAATAATATAGATAGAGAATCTTATTTATTTTGGAGTAGTATAGATGCTGACGGGGGCGATACGCCTTTTAGCAGTCCTGTAAAAGCACTGACAAATGTTACAGGTGGTTTAGGTATTTTTGCCGGCTACAATCAAAGTTTTTATACTACGGTTATTATAGAGTAGTTTTTAGTGGTGGTACTTGAAAAATGCTCAATAGATAATACCAGTCCTAATCGGTTTGAAATGCAATTCGTCTAAGTCTATTAATGGAATGTTGAGTTTTTCCGCAATTTTTGTAGCCAAAGTAGTTTTTCCACTTCCTGTAGTTCCTACAATATAAATACGCATTATTTAGTAAACTTAGATTTTAGCTTTCGTTCCGTGGTAATAATTGGAATAATAGCAAATATAATATTAAGAGCTATAGCTAAAAGCCAAGCATATACCGGATTGGAAAAATGAATAAAAGTTAGTACGGTAGTAAATAAGTATATGGTTTGAAATAAAAGAAACTGTTTGGCTGAATATTTTTGTGCAAAATCCCATACTTCTTGTCCGTTTTCCATAGAACGTGGTGTTCTGTAGCCTATTAGTCCTATTGTTTTAGGTGGGTAGAACAGCATTACAACTGCCATTATTATAAAAAAGGGAGTTGATATTAAAGGAATAAAAATAAATGGTTGAAGTATTATGTTTTCTAAAATATCCATTAAATACTCTTTTTTATAGCGTTTATTACCGCCACTATATCATTTTCTGTTACAGCACCCATGTGACCCACTCTAAAATATTGCTCTTTTATTTCGGGGAGTAAACCGCCTGCTACTATAATATTATTTTTGGCTAATTTTTTTCTAAAATCATTGCCGTTTACGTGAGTAGGGTAGTACACTGCCGATAAAGTATTAGCCGTATGCTTATCTTTAGTGGGTACGTATTTAAAACCCAGCTTTTTTAATTCAGTCCTAAATAATGTAGCCAAATTTTTATGTCTGGCAAATCTGTTTTGTAAACCTTCCGCCAGTATTTGCTTTAAACTAACTTCTAAAGCGTTTATTAAATTAACGGCAGGTGTGCCAAAATAAGAAGGTCTTCTTTCTTGGTAAGCTTTCATTATAGGTAGCCAATTAGCAAAATCGGCATAGTAATTTTGAACAGGAGTAGTTCTGTTTTTCCATACATTTATTGCTTTTTCAGAGGCTACCAGCAAAGCTAAACCCGGTGGCACGCCTATAGCTTTTTGCGAAGCGGTTAAAACCACATCTATTCCCCATTCTTCTTGAGCTATTTCTTCGGCAGCTACAGAACATACACCATCTAAAACAGAAAGAACATTGTATTTATTAGCTATAGCAGCAATGTTTTTGGCATCCGTTAGCACGCCTGTTGAAGTATCTACGTGAGTGATAGATATTATTTTATAAATACCTTTTTTTAGTTCATTTTCTATTGTGTTTAAATCTATAGTTTCGCCTATTGGCGTTTCTATTATAGTAGTTTTTGCTCCATATCTATCAAAAATATCTTTGTATCTTTTGCCAAAATATCCCGTAGAAAGTACTAAAACCTTATCTCCTTGCTCTGTAATATTTGCAGCAGCCATATCCATTGCCAAAGTGCCACTTCCTGCCACTATAAATGCTTGCCCTGTAGGTGCTTGCCATATTTTTTGTATCATATCTAAGCAGTTGCCAAATGTTTCTATAAAATTTGGAGCAACATGGCTGGCTGTTTTTATGCTCATGGCTCGTAGTACTTCCGGTTCAAATTCTATAGGACCCGGAATCATTAATAAGTTTCTATCTGTCATTTTTATTTGTCTTTAATCTCTTATCTAAAAATCTAATCGTCTAACCGTCTATCTATCTAATTGTCTATACATCTAACTATCTATCTGTCTAACAATCTAATTCAATTCCGGTCTTTCAGGCAGGTTAGCTAAGTGTTGATACAGTTCGCCCATGTTATTCATTATTGATTTCCACAGGTTTTTATCTTCATTATATATGTATTCGGGTTTGCTTTGGCTTATTATCCAAGAGTTTTCTATAATCTCTTTTTTAAGTTGGTCAACACCCCAACCCGAATAACCTAAGAAAAATCGTATTCTTTTTTGAGCTTCTTTATTAGTAGCAAGTTTTATTTGCAACGCTTCATAATCGCCACCCCAATAAATATTGTCTGTTATTTTTAAAGCTCCTTCAAGTTCTAATGAATTATCGTGCAAAAAATACAAGGTGTCATTTCCTACAGGACCACCATAATATATAGTATTGTCTATAGCACTTAAGTTATCCACAAAATCGGCAAGTTTGTAAGTAGTAGGTTTGTTTAAAATAAAACCAAAAGAACCTTCTTCTCTATTATGTGCACAAACAAAACATACCGTTCTTTTAAATACATTGTCATCCATAAAAGGTTGAGATAATAAAATAGAGCCGGGTTCTATTTTTTTTCTAATTTCCTTAGTATAATCCCATTGAAATTTTTCTAAATCCTTTTTATACTTATTCATTTGCACAAATTTAATACATATTATTAAAGAAAAGAGTAAAAGTGGGTATTGTCTATTTTAGAATAATATAAACCTGAGTTAGATTAATATTTATAAGAACAGGCATTGAATAAAATGAAAAAGGCAAGGCGTGAAAGTGAAGATTTATCGGGATAAATCAAGATTTCACAACGAAGCATTTTTTATTTTAGCAATGAGCAATAGTATAAAAAAGTCTTTTTATGCTATTTTTTTATTCATTAACGCTTCATGGCAGTAATCTACTTCCTAAAAATACTTGCAAAACTTGTCTGCCTATGGCAGATAACCCGCTATGTGTGCAGTATTTTTAGTTGTATCTCACTACCCCCAAGCGTTCTGTTCCATAAAGATTAACCGAACTCAGGTTGTAAAATAAATAATTGTTGAAAGATTATTTCGTTATTAATTTCTTTATTGTAATTTTGCACTTTCAAAAATTACTTCAACAAGTAAATTATTTAAAAAACATGAGTAAAAACATATTCAGTATTAACTCAAAACTCGCTTTTAGTTTTTTATTTTCAACATTATCGTTATTGTCTTTTGCAAGCCCTATAGAGCCGTCAAGCACCACTTTAATTTTTGGTTTGTTTGCCGGATTATTAGCCTTAGTGGTTTTTATTGTAGGTTTGCTAAGCGATAGCATAATAAAATTACTTTCTAAAAAAGTAGAAGGTGCTGAAACTACAAGTTTGTTTAACTCTTTTAAAAATTATTTTTTAGGGAGTGGACAATCTAAAAAAAAAAAGTCGGTTAACGGAAAAAGCATAAGCTTAAAAGAAGGGTTTGACATTAAATTAAGTGGCAATGCTCGTAATGATTTTAAAAAATACGAGTCTAATTTATATGCCGTTAAGCCAACCGATTTTGTCGGGTTAAAGCCAATTCCTAAAATGTTGGTTAAAGAAGGTGCTACAGTAAAAGCCGGAGATGCCTTATTTTATGATACCGGTTTTGAAGGTGTTAAATTTGTATCGCCAGTTAGTGGCAAAGTAAAGGAAATACGAAGAGGTGCTAAACGTGCCATTACCGAAATTATAATAGAGGCAGACGCTAAAAACGAATACAAGAAATTTAATACCAATGTATCTTCAAGAGAAGATATTTTAAATTTATTGGCAGAAAGTGGCACTTTAGCTTTATTTATAGAAAGACCTTATGGAATAGTTCCAAGTTTAAATCATACGCCTAAAAGTATTCATGTCTCATGTTTTGATACAGCCCCTTTAGCTCCTAATTACAATGAAATATTAAATAGATTAAACAAAAACGATTTCCAAAAAGGAGTTGAAGTGCTTTCTAAATTGACCGATAATGTACATTTAAACATTACAAACAATACAGATAGCAGTTTGTTAGATAATATTAATGGAGCAACTGTAAATATTGTAAACGGACTTCACCCGGCAGGAAATGTAGGTATTCAAATACACCACATTAGCCCAATTAACAAAGGAGATATTGTATGGACTATTCAGCCAGAGGATGTAGCCGTAATAGGTAAATTATTTAATGAAGGTATTTATAGCCCTAAAAGAATAGTAGCTTTAGCCGGAAATGTATTAAAAGAAAGAAACTACGTAGAAACAACACAAGGTGTTAATATAGCAGGTTTAATTAAAGATAATCTTAAAAATGAAAATTCTCGGGTTATTTCCGGAGATCCATTATCGGGAACAGCAGTAGGCAAAGACGGATTTTTAGGATTTTATGACAATCAAATATCCGTAATAGAAGAAGGAGATGAATATGAGTTATTTGGTTGGCTAATTCCTTCTTATGCTCGTCCAAGTTTATCGCCTACTTTTCCTAAAAGCAAAACTTATGATGTAAATACCAATACTCATGGCGAAAAAAGAGCTTTTGTGGTAACAGGAGAGTATAAAGAAGTATTGCCAATGAATATTTATCCTCAGTTTTTATTCAAATCTATCATAAAAGAAGATTTTGAAGAAATAGAAGGATTAGGAATATATGAATTGATAGAAGAAGATGTTGCTTTGTGTGAATTTGTTTGCACATCAAAACAACCATTGCAGCAAATTTTAAGAACGGGATTAGATTTTATTCGTTCACAGAGTTAATAATAATTACTTTAAAATAAATAAATAGATAAAGAATGAAGTTTATTAGAAATTTCATGGACAAAATAGAGCCGGATAAGGCTAAAAGTCCTTTTCTGCATACACTTTGGGACGGTATGGATACATTTTTTTATGTTCCTAATCATGTAACAAAGGGTAGAACACATATTAAAGATGGTATGGATTTAAAACGTACCATGATTCATGTTGTTTTAGCTATGCAGTTTGCCTTTTTAATAGGTATGTATAATATAGGACATCAACACTATTTTTCATTAGGCATGTACCCGGGTTTCTTTAGTGGTTTTTTCCAAAAACTAATCTTTGGAGTTTTACAATATTTGCCTACTATAATAGTAGTGCATATTGTGGGCTTGGGAATAGAGTTTTTGTTTGCTGCTAAAAAAGGACACGGTATAGAAGAAGGATTTTTAGTATCGGGATTTTTAATTCCGTTAATAATGCCACCTGCTACGCCACTTTGGATAGTAGCTTTAGCTACAGCATTTGCAGTAGTAATAGCTAAAGAAGCATTTGGCGGTACAGGAATGAATGTTTTTAACGTAGCCTTAGTAGCTCGTGTATTTGTGTTCTTTGCTTTTCCTTCAGAAATATCGGGAGATGAAGTGTGGGTAACACAAGATTATACATGGTTGCACAAAGGTTTTAATGCTTTTGCTTCTTTATTCGGAGCATCTGATTTCTTTAGTATTCACAATGGAGCTACATTAGTAGATGGCTGGTCGGGAGCTACGCCATTATCTTTAGCAGCTAAAGGTGGCTGGGAAAGCGTGCAGGCTTATGCTGTAACTATAGGCGGTAAGGTTTATCATCCTTATTCTACTTCTAATTTACTTTGGGGAAATGTACCAGGTTCTGTAGGAGAAGTTAGTAAAATAGGAATTATTTTAGGAGCAATATTTTTAATTTTCTCAAAAATTGGAAGTTGGAGAATAATGTTATCCTTAGTATTAGGAGCAGTGTTTATGTCTGCTTTACTAAATATAGTTAACAGCATGTATGCCAATGAGTTAACTAATGCTTTCTTAAGTGTTCCTTGGTATTATCAGTTTACAATGGGAGGTTTATTATTTGCTATGGCATTTATGGCTACAGACCCTGTTACCGCAGCAGGAACAAGCACCGGCAAGTGGATATATGGATTTTTAATAGGTGTAGTAGGTATAATAATAAGAGTATTGAACCCAGCATATCCAGAAGGCTGGATGTTGGCAATATTGTTATTAAATGTATTTGCCCCACTTATAGACTATATGGTTTTACAAAATAATATTAAAAGGAGGTTACAACGTGCCTAATTTGAATACAAACTCAAACGGATACACACTTGGCTTTTTAGCCATAATGGTGGTGGTAGTAGGTGGTGCTTTAGCATTAGTTTCTAGTGCATTAAAACCTACAATAGATGCTAATGTATTATTAGATACTAGAACGAAAATAATGAAATCGCTTTTAGCACTTTCTGAAGAAGATGAAAGTAGTAAGCTAACAGCTAATTTTGTTAATAGTGAGTACGAAAAAAATGTAAAAGCTTATTTAGTTGACTATAATGGTGATGTTGTAGAAGAAAAAATACCTGCAACTTACGATTTTAGAAAAGAGATGAAAGATGCTTCAAAACCATTAGAAAATAAACTATTTCCTGTATATGAATATACTAATAATGGTGAAAAAACTTATGCATTGCAAATGTTAGGTTTAGGACTTTGGGATGAAATTAATGGTTATATAGCTTTGAAAGAAGATAAAAAAACTATAAAAGGTGTGGCTTTTGACCATAAAGGAGAAACCCCGGGCTTAGGAGCAGAATTAGTAAAATATAAATTTAGAAAACAATTTTTCAATCAAAGTTTATTTGATACTAATGGAAACTATGATTTTGTAGTTTACAAAGCAGGAAAACTACCAGCCAATGGAAAAGGTGTGGATGGTTTAGCCGGAGCCACTTTAACAACTAATGGAATAGACGCTATGGTAAAACATACCGCAGAGATTTATAAAAACTTTTTAAATAAATAATCAATAAAATGAGTGATGTTAATACAAAAAAATTAATAACAGATCCATTAAGTGATAATAATCCTATTACTGTTCAAATATTGGGTGTATGCTCAGCTTTAGCTGTAACTGGGAATATTGCCAATGCATTAGTTATGGGTGTAGCGGTTACTTTAGTAACGGCTTTTTCAAACTTAACTATTTCATCGTTAAGAAATTATATACCGGGTAGAATAAGGCTTATAGTCCAGTTAGTTGTTATAGCGGCTTTAGTAACCTTAGTAGGAGAGGCCTTAAAAGCATTTGCTTATGATTTAAGTAAAGAACTTTCGGTTTATATTGGCTTAATTATTACCAACTGTATAGTAATGGGACGTTTAGAAGCCTTTGCTATGGGAAATAAGCCATTGCCTTCATTTTTAGATGGAATAGGAAATGGCTTAGGATATGCAGCTATTTTATTAATTGTAGGTACTATAAGGGAATTATTTGGTACAGGTTCTTTGTTAGGATTTACATTTTTTGGAGAAGAAGCTTTTCATAATATCAGCTTCTTAAAACATGGCTTTTTCCATGCGTTTTTCCACAATGGTTTAATGGTTTTACCTATAGCATCTATATTTATTATAGGTATCATTATTTGGATACAAAGAAGTAAAAATCAAGAATTAGTAGATATATCTTAAGATAAATTGATAAAAAAGTAAAAGAAATTTCAATGGGAGATTTAATAAACATATTCGTAAAATCAGCTTTTGTAGAGAACATGATACTTATCTATTTCTTAGGTATGTGTTCTTATTTAGCGGTATCTAAATCTGTAAAAACAGCTTTAGGTTTAGGAGCGGCAGTAATATTTGTATTGGGTGTTACAGCTCCGGTCAATTGGATAATTAGAGAAAACTTATTAGTAGAAGGAGCGTTATCGTGGATAAGCCCATCTTTAGAAAATGTAAGTTTAGAATTTTTAGGACTAATTATTTATATTGGTGTTATTGCAGCCATGGTACAATTAGTAGAAATGGTTATAGAAAAATTTTCACCTTCATTATACCTCTCTTTGGGTATCTTTTTACCATTAATAACTGTAAACTGTTCTATTTTGGGAGGTACATTATTTATGATAACTAAAGAGTACAACTTAGTAGAAAGTTTAGTATTTGGTTTAGGAAGTGGATTCGGATTTTTCTTAGCTATAGTTTCTTTAGCCGCTATAAGAGAGAAAATTAGATACTCAAATATTCCGGCACCATTAAGAGGCTTGGGAATGGCATTTATTATTACAGGCTTAATGGGTTTAGCTTTTATGGGCTTAATGGGAATAAAACTTTAATTTTTAAATTTTAAAAGTAACAGAAATGTTTTTAGCAATAGATTTTGTTTTTTTAGTAGCAAGTGTTATAGTATTTATGTTTATACTTATGGTTTTAGCAGGAGGTTTACTTTTTGCTAAATCTAAGTTAGTATCTGACGAAGATGTAACTATAACCTTAAACGGAGGGAAACAAATAACAACAAAACCGGGTTCTTCATTATTAAATGTACTTTCTGGAGAAGGTATATTCTTACCTTCAGCTTGTGGTGGTGGTGGCACATGTGCTATGTGCAGATGCCATATACCAGAAGGAGGAGGCGATACTTTACCTACAGAAAAAAACCACTTTACAAGAAAGCAAGTAGGAGAGAAATTGCGTTTAGCTTGCCAAGTTAAAGTAAAAAACGACATGACGGTAGAAGTGCCGGAAGAAGTATTTGGTGTTAAAAAATGGGAATGTACAGTTAATTCAAACTATAATGTGGCTACATTTATTAAAGAATTTGATGTACAACTACCGGAAGGCGAAATATTAGAGTTTGAAGCAGGTGGTTATATTCAAATAGACGTACCTAAAATTACTGTAGATTTTAAAGATATGGATATTACTGCTCATCCTAAGTATCATGATGACCCTAAAAAATTCCAAAAAGATTGGGATCATTTTAAAATGTGGGGTTTGAAAATGGTAAATACCGAAGAAGAATTTAGAGCTTATTCTATGGCTAATCATCCTGCCGAAGGAAATAAAGTAATGTTAACCATACGTATAGCCACACCGCCATTTAAGTTTAAAAATGAAGGTGGAAAAAGAATTTGGGACGGTTATCAAGCTGTAAATCCGGGAATTTGTTCTTCGTACGTTTTTTCAAGAAAACCTGGCGATAAAGTTTCTATTTCCGGTCCTTATGGAGAGTTTTTTATAAAAGATACCGATGCAGAAATGCTTTATATAGGCGGTGGAGCAGGTATGGCTCCTATGCGTTCTCATTTATACCACTTGTTCCATACTTTAAAAACAGGAAGAAAAGTTACTTTCTTCTATGGTGGTAGAACTAAGCAAGAGTTATTTTATATTGAAGAATTTAGAGAAATAGAAAAACAATTCCCTAATTTCAAATTTGCCATAGCTTTAGATAATCCATTACCGGAAGATAACTGGACATTAAAAGAAAATTTAGACGATCCTAATGGAGATGGCTTTAAAGGTTTTGTACACAATGTAGTAATTGAGCAGTTTTTAAGTAAGCACGAAGCTCCGGAAGATTTGGAATTGTATTTCTGTGGTCCTCCAATGATGAACCAGTCAGTGCTTAAAATGGCTGATGATTGGGGAATACCAAAAGAGCAAGTATTCTTTGATGATTTTGGTGGTTAATTTCCAAAAAAAACACTATAAAAAAGTCCCGAAATAGTCGGGACTTTTTTATTATATTGTATCCAAAAAATAATTTCACATACTTTTATAAAACCACCCCTTTTCCCCTCCTTTTCAGGTGGGGGAACATTATGGAATGTGAAATTATTTTTCAGACTTTATATAAATTATGTGAGTTCAGGATAAGTTGAAATACAACACATTGAATCACTATGTCTTTGCGAAATTTTATGAAGAATGAATAAAATTGAAGCAATCTAAGGTTATCTGTGTACTTTTTATTTGATTTTTAATTAAGTTTACACTAAATAAAATTATGCATCCACTACTTATTATTTTAGAAATATTATATGTTCTGTTTGTAATAGGAGTGTGCCTTAAAATAATTTTTGATACCGACTCTCCGTCAAAATCCATAGCCTATATTCTATTTATAATTATAGTACCTATAATTGGCGTAGCTTTTTACTTTGCCGTAGGTTTTAACTATAAAAAGCATAAAATTTATTCTAAAAAAATTATTTCCGATAAGAAACAATTTGAAGAAATAAATCAAAGAATTATAGATTATACAAGTGTTTACAATAATATTTTTGAGCAAGAGTTTGACTCCGCTTATACAGGAATAAGCAAAATGCTGTATAACGATACAGGAATGCTAAACACTAAGCATAATGAGGTGCAACTGCTGGTAAATGGCGAAGAAAAATATCCCGAACTGCTCAGCTCACTTAAAAATGCCAAAAATCATATTCATATTGAATATTACATTTATGATAATGATACTATAGGCAACGAAATAGCCGATATCTTAATAGCAAAAGCTAAGGAAGGATTAGAAGTTAGAATGATTTATGACGATTTTGGTAGTAATAAAATCAGACGAAAATTTGTGAAAAGGCTAAAGGAAAATGGAGTAGAAGTTTATCCTTTTTTTAAAATATTGTTTATAAATTTTGCCAACAGATTAAACTACAGAAACCACAGAAAAATAGTGGTTATAGATGGGCATATAGGTTTTGTGGGAGGCATAAACATAGCCGATAATTATGACAATACAAGAAATAACAGCTATTGGAGAGATACACATTTGAAAATTGTAGGCGAAAGTGTTTCATTTTTGCAAAGTATTTTTATTGCCGATTGGAATTTTTGTTCCGGTAAGAAAATTGAAATAAAAAATGAATATTTTAATCTAAGTGAAGATAAAAGTAAGCAAGAAACTTGGACACAAATAGTTCCCAGCGGCCCCGATTCAGAAAATCCTGCTATATACTATACCTACTTGCAAGCACTGCATATAGCTCAAGAAAAAATACTGATTACAACACCTTATTTTATTCCATCAGTAGATTTTATAGCCGCACTTAAAATGGCAGTTTTAAGAGGAGTTGAGGTTATTTTATTAATCCCCGGAAAAGGAGATTCGCTTTTTGTAAACATTGCTTCTCAGTCTTTTTATGAGGATTTATTAAAGAATGGCATTAAAATTTTTAGGTATAAAAAAGGATTTGTTCATGCTAAAACCATGGTGGTAGATGATGTGCTTTCTTTAGTAGGAACAGCAAATTTAGACAACAGAAGTTTTAATCTAAATTTTGAAATAAATGCCTTGGTTTATAATAAAGATTTTGCAATGAAATTGGCTAAAACATTCTATTCCGATTTGGAAAACAGCTATGAACTGACTTACGATAGATGGCTAAACAGACCATTTTACATTAAAATATTTGAAAAAATTTCTAAACTCTTCTCGGCATTATTATAATATGAAAAAAGCAGTGTTAATATTAGTACTTTTAGTTTGTGTTTTGACTTGTAAACAAGAGCAAAAAAAGTATCAAACAAATCTTGAAATAGAAACCATGGGTACGTGGGGTTCTATAAAACTTATTGATACTGTGGCAATTGATTCGGCAACTGTTTTAAATGAAATAAACCAACTGCTAATAGATGTAAACAATAATTTTAGCACTTACATAGATACCTCATTAATTTCTAAATTTAATAGCTCAGATACGGGAATGGTAAAAGTAAATGCTGAATTTATTAAACTATTAAATAGCTCAATGGAATATATGAATAAAAGTAATGATGCTTTTAATCCTAAAGTAATGCCTTTGGTGCTTTATTATGGTTTTGCTAAAGATAATGGACATATTCAAATAGATAGTAGTTATATAGATTCTTTAGTACATGAAATAAATGGCGATTTGAGCGAAGAAGTAGTTATTGACGAAGAAAATGAAGAAATTAAAAAACTAAAAAATATTCAATTAGATTTTTCAGCTTTTGCTAAAGGCTATGGTGTAGATGCGGTTGCAGAATATTTATTAAGCAAAGGATATTCTAATTTTATGGTTGAAATAGGTGGAGAAGTGCGAACGCACGGCAAAAAAGCAGACGGACAAGCTTGGCGACTAGGAATAGAAAAACCGGATGAAGAGAGCAGAAGTATTTTTACGGTTATAGAGCTTAATAATAATGCAATGGCTACCTCCGGAAACTATAGAAATATAAGAATACTGGAAGACGGAAGCAAAATAGTGCACACTATAAACCCTAAAACGGGTTATTCTAAAATGTCTAATTTGCTAAGTGCCACCATTATAGCAGATAATTGTATGACTGCCGATGCGTATGCTACAGCATGTATGGTTATGGGTGTAGATTCTTGCTTTAATTTTGTATTGAAGCATAAAGAGTTAGAATGTTATTTAATATATGCCGATAGTAATGGAAATTTAGAATTTAAAGCAACAGATAAAGTAGTGGAAATGATAGTTGAGTAATTTTTGGTACTTATAACTCTGCCTTAACGATATTAAATTTTAATAAAAATGCAACTCTCCATATAATTGGTTCAAAAATTGTAATAATTTAGCCAAATAAATAAAACACCATGTTTAAAAAAATATTAATTGGCTTCCTTATTTTCTTTGTACTTTTAATTGGAGCTGTAGTGGCTATTCCTTTTGTGTTTAAAGACCAAATTAATGCCAAAATAAAAGAACAAATAAACAAAGAACTAAAAGCTGATGTTGACTATACTTCTTACGATTTAAGCATCATAAAAAGTTTTCCCGACCTATATTTTACCCTAAATGACTTAACCGTGGTGGGTAGAAATGATTTTGCAGGCGATACTTTGGCTAATGTAAAACAAATTGGTTTTGGTTTAGACCTTATGAAATTAATTAAAAAAGAAGGTTTAGAAATGAAAACTATTCATTTAGAAAAACCTCAAATATTGGCTTACAGTATGATTACCTCCACGGGAGATACCATTGCTAATTACGATATTTTGCCTACAAGTGAGGAAAAAGCAGAGCAAGACGACACTACAAGTTTAATAGACATTAATGTTAATGAACTTACTGTATCGGAAGGGAAACTCTTTTATAAAGATTTTGTGGCTCAAAATGAAATTTTGATTAATAATTTAAACTTAACGGCAAAAGCAGACTATATAAAGGATGTAGCAGATGTAGAAACAAAACTAACCATAGACGAATTAAGTTTTTTAAGTGGAACTACGCAATACCTTAACAAAGCTAAAATAGATGCTTTTATGGATGTAGAAGCCGATTTACCTAACAATACTTACACTTTAAAAGATAATGAGCTAACTATTAATGCATTAAAGCTATATGCTAATGGAAATGTTAGTTTGCCTGATGAAAATACAACTTCGGTAGATTTAAAATTCTCGGCAGATAAAAGTAATTTTAAAGAATTGTTGTCTTTAATTCCGGCTGAATATTTAAAAGACTACCAAAACTTAAAGGCTGACGGGAATTTCACTTTTAATGGTTTTGCTAAAGGAAATATTACCGAAACGGAAACACCCGCATTTGATTTGAATTTAAGTATAGAAAATGGGAAAATTCAATATCCCGATTTGCCTTCTGCTATTGAAAACATAAACCTAAGTGCTAATGTAAGCAATAAAACAGCTAATTTAGATAATACCAATGTAAATGTGCCAAATGCAAAATTTAATGTAGTGGGGCAGCCTATACAAATGAGGTTAAACGCTCAGCATGTTTTAGCAGATCCTTATGTAGATTTGGCAGTAAAAGGAAGTTTACCTTTAGAAAAAGTACCTGATTTTTATCCTTTAGAAGATGTGAAAACTATAAAAGGAAATGTAGATGCCGATATTACTTTTAAAGGATTGTTAAGTGCCGTAGAGCAAGAAAAATATGAAGATGTAGATTTTACAGGTTTATTGGATATAAAAGGTTTGCAATACGAAGCCAAAGATTTGCCTTCGGCTGTTAATGCAGATGAAATTCATTTGAATTTTACCCCAAAATATGCCGATTTTACCGCTAAAAATACCGTATTAGGAGCTTCTGATTTTAATATTACCGGAAAACTTGAAAATATTATTAATTATGTATTGTCAGACGGTTTACTTACCGCAAACTTAGATGTTGTTTCTAATAAAATAAATGTAGATGAGTTATTAGGAAGCACTACAGAAGAAACTACAGAAACTGCCGGCACAGAAGCGGAAAGTGGAGCTACAAAAGTGCCCGCAAATTTAGACGTAGTAGCCAGTTTGAAAGCCAATCAAATAGACTATGATAATATAGAAATGAAAAATGTGAACGGTAGCTTATTAATGAAAGACGAGAAGCTGACTTTAAATAATTTGAATGCTAATTTAATGGGCGGAACGGCTAAAATATCTGGTGCTTATGACACTAAAAACACCAATAAACCAAAATTAGATTTAGATTGGGATATTAATAATTTTGATATTCAGCAAACATTTAATCAGTTCAATTCTGTAAAAGCTTTAGTTCCTTTAAGTAAATTTTTAACAGGTAAGTTTAGTACAAATATGGATTTAAACACCATGTTAAATGAAGATATGAGTTTAGATTTAACTGCTTTGTCCGGATTAGGTAAAGTAACTATTCCTTATGCCACTTTTGCAGATATGCCACTAATGAATCAAATAAGTGATGTAACAAAAGTTCCTTTTTTAAAAAATCCAGAGCTTAAAAACGCTTGGACAGTTTTGAAATTTAGAGAGGGTAGAGTAGATGTAGAACCTTTTGATGTAAAAATGCAAGATATTTTAATGAATATACAAGGAAGCAATGGTTTTGACCAAAGTATAGATTATACCATAGCACTTACTGTTCCTTCCGATAAGTTTGGAGGTGCGGCAACTATGGCAAACCAATTTTTGGCCAAACAAAATATTCCATTGTTAAATTTAAGTGTTCCTAAAAGTTTAACTTTCCATTTGGGTGTGGTAGGAGATGTTACCAAGCCAAAAGTTACAATAAAAAAAGTAACTGCTGAAGATGGCGATAAAGCACTACAAGACCAAATAAAAGAAAGCATACAAAACGAACTAGATAAAGCTAAGGATCAAGCTAAAGAACAGGCTCAAAAAGAACTGGACAAGGCAAAAGAGCAAGCACAGCAAGAAGTAGATAAAGCCAAAGAGCAAGTGAAAGAAAACGTGCAAAATGAGGTAGATAAAGCTAAAGAACAAGTAAAAGACCGTATTAATAAAGGTCTTGGTGGGTTTGGTTGGTAATGACTATCATTTACAATCAACCTATTGCTTTCAATAGAGTATCTTCTACTATTATTAACAATTTATCGGGAGTATATTTTCGCCAGTGTATTTCATCTAATATTTTATTGTGATGCAAATACATCAATATTTCTGTTTCTTGCATTTCTCTTAATACGTGTTCATTAAAGTTGAGCAGAGCTATCCAGCCACCTTCATCTATTATGTCGTCATACCATTCAACGTAATAATCGTTTTCTTCAGCATGAAAATTTAATACATTTTCGCCAATCAAAATAAACCTATAAATTCCTTCGGCTATTAGTTTGTCAATAACATCTCGCTTTAAAAACATAATATCATTATGTATGCTGTCGTTCCATTCGCCTATCATTTCTATTACGCAATAGCCTTCGTCATAATCGGCAAAAAGTATTTTTATAAAGAGGGTAGGCGAGCTTATATCGTCCCACTGTGGATGTATAATGTGGTTGTATATAGCGTGCGTATATTCAAATTCAGAGTATTCTCTACCATAAAAAGGCGAACGTTCATCTTCTTCTGCCAAGTATAAATCTCTCCATTTCCAATATGGTTCTATGTTGTGCATCTATTTAATTATTAATTTTTTAATTACAAATTTATTTTTATTGCTTTTTTTGAATACTGCCTATTATTTTTTAAGAATTCCTCTATTTAATTAAGAATTTTTCATTTATAATTCCTAATTCTCTCTATCGCTTTCTTCACACTATTTGTTTGTTTTAAAGTTTTTTCGGCAGTTTCAAAACTACACTTAGTAGCATCTTGCACCATTTTTATGCCTCTTGCCACCAGTTTATCATTGCTTAGTTGCATATTTACCATTTTATTGCCTTCTATTCGCCCCAGCTTAACCATAATGCTGGTACTTATCATATTTAGTATCAGTTTTTGAGCCGTACCGGCTTTCATTCTGGTACTTCCTGTTACAAATTCTGGCCCCACAACGCATTCAATAGCCATTTGTGCTGTTTTAGCTAACACAGAATTTTCATTGCACACTATACAAGCATTGTTTACATTGTTTTCATTGCATTTTTCTAATCCACCTACTACATAAGGCGTAGTACCCGATGCGGCTATACCTATCACAAAATCATTTTCAGATATCTTGTGTTCTTTTAAATCTTTCCAAGCCTGAGCAGTATCATCTTCGGCAAACTCTACCGCTTTTCTTATAGCTTTATCTCCTCCGGAAATTAAACCGACTACTAAACTATGAGAAACGCCAAAAGTGGGTGGACATTCGCTGGCATCTACAATGCCCAATCTGCCACTGGTGCCGGCTCCTATATAAAAAAGTCTTCCGCCTGCTAACATTTTATCCGCAACGGCATCTGCCACTTTTTCTATTTGAGGTATGCATTTTTCTACTGCTAAAGCCACTTTTTTATCTTCATTATTAATGTTGTAAAGAAGTTCAGCGGTTGTCATTTTATCAATATCATTGTAAAGCGATTCTTTTTCTGTAGTTTTCATGAGTACAAATTTCATAGATTTTCTTTAATGAATAAAGTAATGTCTTATTTTTGTATGAATAAATTATTATAAAAATGAAAAAATTAGGTTTTATTGCTCTGTTATTTTTAGTTTTTGTTTCGTGCAAAACACAAAATAACAAAGTTGAAAATAAAGAAGTAAAAACGGAAGTAGTAACTGAAGAAGTAATTAGCAAAGTAGTAAGTCAAGATGAATTTAAGCAGTTGATGAGTAGCTTGCCCAACTATCAATTAATAGATGTTAGAACTCCGGAAGAAATAGCCGAAGGAAAAATAGACGGAGCTTTAGAAATGAATTTTTACGATAGTAATTTTAAAGAGCAATTGGCTCAATTAGACAAAGAAAAACCTGTTTTAGTATATTGTAGAAGTGGCAATAGAAGCGGTAAGGCGGCTAAATTAATGAACGAAATGGGCTTTAAACAAGTTTATGATTTAATAGGCGGATACAGCGAATGGAAATAATCATTTGCAGATAATTTGTCTATAAATCTGAAATTTAAAAATCTAAAAAATGATACATTTAGTTGAGTGTCCAAGAGATGCCATGCAAGGAATAAAACAGTTTATTCCTACAGAATTAAAAGCAAAATATATAAATGCATTGCTTAAGGTGGGCTATCATACTATAGATTTTGGAAGTTTTGTATCGCCTAAAGCCATACCTCAAATGGCAGATACAAAGGAGGTGCTTAAGCTTTTAGATTTATCTTCAACACCATCTAAATTATTGGCAATAGTAGCTAATGAAAGAGGAGCTAAAGATGCCGCACAGTTTGAAGAAGTTTCTTACATTGGCTATCCTTTTTCTATTTCTGAAACTTTTCAGCTTAGAAATACCAATTCTACAATAGAAGAATCTTTTGAGAGAGTAAAAAACATTCAAGATATATGCTTGAGAAATAACAAAACATTAGTTGTGTATATTTCAATGGGATTTGGAAACCCTTATGGCGACCCGTACAATAAAGAAATAGTGGTTAAGTGGATAGAAAAGTTAAGTAAGTTAGATGTAAAAATTATTTCGCTTTCCGATACTGTTGGTTTAGCTCAAGCCAGCACTATTGCGTATTTGTTTGATAATTTAGAGCCTACATTTCCTAAAATAGAGTTTGGAGCACATTTGCACACCGCTCCACACAATTGGCGAGAAAAAATAGATACCGCTTTTGAGCATGGTTGTCGCAGATTTGATACAGCCATATTTGGCTATGGTGGTTGCCCTATGGCAAAAGACGATTTAATAGGCAATATGGCGACAGAGCATTTTGTTAATTATTTTGGCGTAAAAACTATAGGCAACAATTTTAATATTGAAGCTTTTGAAAATGCTATGAGAATAGCTAAAGAAGTATTTTAAAATGGACATACAAAAAAACACTTATGCACTTATTAGTTTTATACTAATTATTGTTATTCTGTACTTTGGAAAAAGTATTTTAACACCAATAGTTGGAGCATTTTTAGCATGGTTTATTATTAAAGAAATGCTTTATTATATAGATAAAATAAGGTTTGGCAAAGTTAAAATACCCCGTTTTATACAAATAACTTTAGCATTTGCTATTGTGTTTTTTGCTTTGTTTTTTATAGGTAATATTTTAGGTCATAATGCGGAAAGCATACAAAGAAATTTACCTAAATATCAGCAAAACTTAAATGAAATATTAGCCAATAATTCTTTGCTACAACGCTTTAATATCAACGATTTTTTTCTGAAAAATATAGAAAAAATAAATTTTGCAAGTTTGGTGGGTACGGCTATAAATTCATTGAGTAGTATGTTTAGCAGTGCAGTGCTTGTAGTGTTGTATTTAGTGTTTATTTTTTTAGAATCAAACACTTTTAAGCAAAAAATAGATGCCATATATTCTAATGCAGACGAACAGAGTAAAGTAGAAAATATTTTAAATACCATAGATTTTTCATTAAGTAAATATTTGTCCTTAAAAACGCTGACAAGTGCATTAACGGGTGTTTTAAGTTTTATAGTATTGTCAATAATAGGTGTAGATTTTGCTGTTTTTTGGGCATTTTTAATATTTCTGTTAAACTTTATTCCTAACATTGGTTCTATGATAGCCACAGCATTTCCTGCAATTATGGCTTTGGTACAATCGGGAAATTTAGTAATGCCATTAGTAGTGCTTTTAGGAGTGGGAGCAGTTCAGCTATTGGTGGGCAATTTTATAGAACCACGTTTAATGGGAAACTCATTAAATGTAAGTCCACTTGTGGTATTAATAGCCTTAGTTTTTTGGGGCTGGCTTTGGGGAATTTTTGGTATGATAATGAGTGTGCCTATTACCAATATGATAATAATAGTGTGTGCACAGTTTAAAGAAACCAAATGGATAGCCGTGCTATTGTCTTCCGATGGAAACTTGCCTAAAAGTAAGAAGCGAACATGAAATGTGTAAAAATAAAAAAATGTCATCCTGCAACTTGCCTGCCTATTGGCTGGAGGCAGGAATCTTATGTTTAAATAAACAGATAGCTATATTGTAGATTATGAAATACAGACGATTAACACCACAGGAATTAGAACCTTTAAAAGAGGAGTTTTTAAAATATTTATTAGTAGCCAATATTACTCCCGAAGCGTGGGAAGAACTTAAAAAGCAAGATAATTTACAGGCAGAAAAACACATAGATACTTTTAGCGATTTAGTGTTTGATAAAATACTAAAGGACATCACATTTGTAGATGTAATAAACGAAAATAGGATAGAAACATATCAGTTTTTAAAAGAAAAAGCCTTGGTTTATATTGTAGAAAACAAAGAGCAAGGTACTCAAAACCTTAAAGAATTGGAATGGAGTAAATTGAATATAGAATCTGTAGAAATAAGTAAAGGCGAAAAAAACATAAAAGAAAACCGAGAAGCAGAAGTTTTTAGAACGCTACAAAAAGAGAATGCCACTATTAGTATGGGAGAAATTTTTAAGAGAGTGGTTTTGATGTTGGTTGGGTAATATTTTACTCAAACAGTGCACTTCCTACTCTTACTAAAGTGCTCCCTTCTTCAAGTGCTATTTTATAATCGCTACTCATACCCATGCTTAAGATGCTAAAATTATCTTCTTTAAGATATTCCTTTTTAAGCATTTCAAAAATACTTTTTAATTGCTCAAATTCTTTTCTAATTTGATTTTGATTGTCGGTAAAACTTGCCATGCCCATAATACCCCTAATCTTAATATTATCAATTTCTATGGTTTTTAAATCACTCATAAAAGCATCTATATTTTCTGGGGCAGTGCCATATTTACTTTCTTCTTGTGCCACATGAAATTGCAATAAACAATCAATGGTTTTATTTACCTTTTTGGCTTCTTTATTTATTTCTGAAAGTAAACGTATGCTATCCACAGAGTGAATTAACTTAACAAAAGGAACAATATATTTAACCTTATTTCTTTGTAAATGTCCTATGAGATGCCATTGAATATTATTAGGTAAAAGTTCTTTTTTCTCTAATAAATCTTGAACCCTGTTTTCTGCAAAAACATGATAGCCAAGCTCGTAAAGTTCTGACACTTCCTCTATGCTTCTTTTTTTGGTAACAGCCACAAGCTGAGCATTATACCTTTTGCAAGTATTGTCTATTTCTTTTAAAGCTTGTTTGTTAACCATGTTTTTATTTTCTACTGCAAAAATAGGTATTAGTCTGAAACAATGGAAAAACAATTATTATCCGTAAAGATATTTATGAAGTATTTTACATTAACTTTTCTTTAGAAGAAAAGTTACAAAAGAATCGCACTAAGTTTTCAGCGACCCATTATAACCTCAACTCCTAAAAATCAAAAACTCATCACTCTGTTCTTCAAACAGTTTAATTTTTTACGGAGTTTTCGGTTAATGGGTGCCCCGCTTGCAAACTTAAGGTGCACTTTTTATCTGACCTTAATCAAAAATACGTTAAGAAATGATGTAAAACAGACATCCAAAATGAATGAAATTATAAAACAGTAAACAGACAAATTAGTATGCTTCTACAAATAAAAATACTTTAGGAAAAATGAAGTTGAGCATACATTAATTTGTCCTCGTCTGTTTTATAGCATTTTAGTGTTTTTGATTACAGTCTTGACCCCTGCCTGCCGGCAGGCAAGTTTGGTTACCTTTGTGTCAAGACAAAGGTAAAAAGAACATAAAATTACTTAAACGTCCCAAGATGCTATCTTAAAGCATAAATCATTGGTATAATAACGGATAGTCATTAGAAAAACTATATTTTACAGTTTTTCAAAATTGTGAAACTTTAAGTTACTATGTAATACTAATTTGTATTTATTCCTTAATTTTACGCTAATGAAACACCGGATAATTTTTTTTTCATTTATTTTAATGGTGGCGTGCAAGGATAAACCTCAGCCGCCCGATAATTTAATTGGTAAAGAGGAAATGAAAGAAATTTTGATAGATATGGCTATGTCTGATGTAGTTGTTGAGTTGAAAAAATTAGAAAATAACAAAGATATTTACAGCGAAAAATATGCATTGTTTAAGAGTATTTTAAATAAATATGATGTTGAAGAAAATCAGTTTAAAAACTCTTATAAATACTATCTTAATAATTTAGATTCGGCAAATGTAATGTACGACCAAATGATAGAAGAAATGAGTATTAGAGAAGCGGAATTAAATAATAAACCATAAACATATATGAATAAAGTAGTAAAAAATGCCGAAGAGGCAATACAGGGCATTAAAGACGGAATGACACTTATGCTTGGAGGCTTTGGCTTGTGTGGTATTCCCGAAAATACCATAAATGCCTTAGTAAAAGCAGGTGTTAAAGATTTGACTTGCATATCAAACAATGCCGGAGTAGATGATTTTGGAATTGGTTTAATGTTACAACAGCATCAAGTTAAAAAAATGATAGCCAGCTATGTAGGCGAAAATGCAGAGTTTGAAAGACAAATGCTTTCGGGAGAATTGGAAGTGGAATTAACACCACAAGGAACTTTAGCCGAAAAATGCAGAGCAGGCGGAGCCGGTATTCCTGCATTTTTTACAGCCACAGGCTATGGTACAGAAGTGGCAGAAGGCAAAGAAACAAGAGAAATAAACGGTAAAATGTATGTGTTGGAAGCCAGTTTAACCGCAGATTTTGCTATAGTAAAAGCGTGGAAAGGCGATAAACACGGCAATTTAATTTACAAAGGCACAGCACGAAATTTTAACCCCATGATGGCAACAGCAGGAAAAATAACCATCGCAGAAGTGGAGGAACTAGTAGAACCGGGCGAATTAGCCCCTAATTTTATACATACACCCGGTATTTTTGTACAGCGTATTTTTCAAGGTGTTAATTATGAAAAAAGAATAGAGCAAAGAACGGTTTCAAAATAATGAGATAATTAATTAATGTAAAAAAATGGCAACAAATTATTACAAACTAAAAATACAGGTTAAAAAAATAAGTCCAAGTATTTATCGTACAATTATAGATGCAAAAAACATAAAACTTTTACCATGATTACATAAAGTATAAAAAATAATTTCACATTCCGTAATGCTCCCCACCTGAAAAGGAGGGGGATAAATGTATGTGAAATTACTTTTTAGAAACAATATAAGAGATATAATTTATAAAACAAACCAATATTTATGAGTTTAACAAAAGACCAAATAGCCCAGCGTATAGCCCAAGAACTACAAGACGGCTGGTATGTCAATTTAGGAATAGGCATTCCTACTTTAGTGGCTAATTATATACCTAAAGGAATAGAAGTAACGCTACAATCGGAAAACGGTTTGCTGGGCATGGGACCTTTCCCTACAGAAGCCCAAGTAGATGCCGATTTAATAAATGCCGGTAAGCAAACCGTAACAATGCTACCCGGTTCCAGTTTATTTAGTTCGGCAGAAAGTTTTGCCATGATACGTGGCGGTCATGTACAGCTTACCGTTTTAGGAGCTATGGAAGTAGATCAAAATGGAGATATAGCCAGCTGGAAAATACCGGGCAAACTGGTAAAAGGCATGGGCGGAGCTATGGATTTAGTGGCAGGAGCAGAAAACATTATTGTAGCCATGATGCACACCAATAAAGCAGGAGAATCTAAATTATTAAAAAAATGTAGTTTGCCATTAACAGGCAAAGCGTGTATAACTCGTGTAATAACCAATTTAGGTTTATTTGAAATAAAAAACGGAAGTTTTGTATTAAAAGAGCTTGCTCCTAATGTTACGGTAGAGCAAGTAAAACAAAGTACAGAGGGAAATTTAATTATTCCTGATGATTATAAAACAATGAAGTTTTAATGGAATTTGTTGTTTTTAACAATGAAATAATTCCTAAAGAAAAACTTAATTTTTATAGTTTAGAGCGTTTTCGTTATGCCGATGCGTGTTTTGAATCAATGTTGCTTATAAATGGCAAAATTCCTTTTTTAAAATATCATCAAGATAGACTAAATAAAACGTGTGATTTTTTAGGTTTTCAGCAAGAAACAATTCATTTTGAACTTATTAAAAAATTAGTAGAAACACACCAAAATACTACTAAATTCTATCGGATTAGATATAGTTTAGTTAGAGCAGAAGGTGTAAATTACTTGCCAAACGGGAATAAAATAAATGTACTAATAGAATGTATAGCATTAAACCATATTTTTAAAGAAATAGACAATTTGGGCTTTTATAGCCAAATTAAAAAACCAATAAATTTGTATGCCCAATACAAAACAGCTAATGCCTTATTGTATGTTATGGTTAAACAGTTTGCCCTGCAAAATAATTATGATGAAGTACTTTTGTTAAATGATGAAAATAATTGGATAGAATCCAGCTCATCTAACATTTTTGCTATAATAAATAACGACATTTATACTACAAAAGAAAATAGTGGGGCAGTGGTAGGAACAAGTCAAAAATTTATTAAAGATAACTTTAAAGTGAAAACCGCTAAAATGGATTCCATTTTTTTAAGTGAAGTAAATGAATTATTTTTGACAAATGGAGTTCAAATTATACAGCCGGTAAAAAAGCTAAATAACAGAAAACTTCATACCTCAAAAACTCAAGAAATAATTGATAAAGTAAAAGAAATAATAGAGTTTTGAAAATAACATACTTAACATTGATGATACTTTTTGCATTTTCGTGCAACCATAGTAAACAATCAAGTTCTTCTGAAACAAAAGAAGAAATTACACCTCAAAATAACAATGCTTGGACCAGGCAAGATTATCGTCCTACAAAAGATTTGCAGTTGCCATCGGCTTATCAAACCTATTTGTTAGATGCTGAAATATTTCAAAAAATGCTGGACAAAGGAGCAGTTGAATTGCCAACAGAAAATGGCATGGCAAGTTTTAGCGTAGCGGAAAGCAATACGATGTCTGATGAAATGAGAAAGAAATTTCCAAACTTAAATTCATACAAAGGCGTAGATGTAAATAATAAACTGTGCCAATGTACTATAGATAAAAAAGATACAAACTACAGCATAACTATATTTTGCAATGATAAAACCCTTTATGTAAAAGATTTATTTAGAAACGAAATTTATTTTGTATATAATAAAAAAGATGTTCCTCCTGGCGTAGGAACAGTAAATGAATAACAATGAAAAAATTTATTACCACATTATTTAGCTTCATGTTAATTTTTGCTTATTCGCAAGAATATTGGCAAAAAACTTCTTCATTCCGAAATAGTGAAAATGCTCAAATAAAGGCAAGAAACGCTCAAAATTTAAACTTAGATGTTAATGCTTTTACGCAAGAAATGTTTACTGCTCCACAGTATAATGGCAGTACTTTAAGTAGTGTAATAGTCGATATTCCGTTGCCTAACGGCAATTTTGAAAAATATATGGTTTATGAATCCTTAGTAATGGAGCAAGGTTTAGCCGATAAATTTCCACAAATAAAAACTTTTATAGTTCAAAGTATTGAAAACCAATTAAATACAGGTAGAGTAGATATAACACCTAAAGGATTTCATGCTTTAATTTATACACAAAACGGAACATTATATATAGATCCTGCTTTTGCCAATGATAACACTAAGTATATTGCTTACTATAAAAAATATTTTTATACTACAAAAGAAAAACCAACTTGTGCATTTGAAAATAGTGAAGCTATAGGAATAGAAGACGGAGTTTTAGAACATAATGAACCTACAGAACTTTCATCTTTTAAAAGTATTAAAACAACCAATGGAACTCAGCTAAGAACTTATAGAATTGCCGTTTCTGCCACTGGCGAATACACTCAATATCAAGGTGGTACAGTAGCTGACGGATTATCGGCAGTAGTTACATCAATAAATAGAGTAAATACTGTTTACGAAAGAGATTTTTCTGTTCATCTTAATTTAATAAGCAATAACGATTTAATTATTTACACAAATGCGGCTACAGACCCGTTTACAAATCCTACAGACCCAAGTCAAAATTTAGATGACAATGAAACGTCATTAACCGCTACTATAGGAAATGCAAACTACGATATAGGACACGTAGTGGGCAGAAGTGGGAGTGGATTAGCCAGTTTTGGTGTAGTTTGTAATGATGGTAGCTGGTGGAGCCACAAAGCACACGGCACTACAGGCGTGCCAAATCCGGTAGGCGATCCGTTTGATATTGATTATTTGGCACATGAAATAGGACATCAGTTTGGTGGTAGCCATACTTTTAATGGCGAAACTGGTTCTTGCGGTGGTGGAAATAGATCACAAAATTCTGCTTATGAGCCGGGTAGCGGCACAACTATAATGGCTTATGCGGGTATTTGTGGTTCAGATAACACCCAGTTTAATAGTGATGATTATTTTCATGCCCGTAGTTTATCTCAAATTGTTAATTATACCACACAAGGCAATGGCAATGACTGCCCTGTTAAAACCAGTACAAATAACAGTATTCCGCAAGTGCAGTCATTAACACCTACAGGCTTAAATATTCCCATTTCTACACCTTTTGAGTTAGAAGCTTTAGCTACAGATAACGATGGAGATATAGTAACTTACTGCTGGGAAGAGTACGATTTGGGTACGGCAGGTTCGCCTAATAGTCCAAGTGGTAATGCTCCGCTTTTTAGAAGTTTTTCGCCTACAGAAAATCCCGTAAGAACTTTCCCTCAACTGAGCGATATATTAAACAATACACAAACTATAGGAGAAATTTTGCCAAGTTACCAAAGAAGCATGAATTTTAGAGTAACAGCAAGAGATAATAAACTAAATCATGGAGCTATTAATGACGATAATATTTCGGTAAATGTGGTTTCTACAGCAGGACCTTTTAGCGTTACTTCGCAAAATACGTCTGGTATTTCTCTTTTTGGAGGAGATAGAATGAATATAACTTGGGATGTGGCTAATACTACAGCTTCGCCTATTTCTTGCAATACAGTAGATATTTATTTATCAATAGATGGAGGGCAAACATTTAGCATACAACTGGCAGATGATGTAGCCAATAATGGTTTATATAATGCTTTAATTCCTCAAGTGGTTACTACAGATGCCAGAGTAAAAGTAAAAGCCGGCAATAATATATTTTTTGACATTAATAATACAGATTTTGAAATTCAAGCCGATTGTGCTTTAGTAGATGCTTCTATTAATTTTGATAATAATTTGCAAAATGCTTTTTGGTGCGAAGGTGCAACGGGAAAGCTTTCGTTTAGTGCAAGTTCTGATTTAGCTGTAAATTCCTATCAATGGTATAAAGATGGCGTAGCTATTTCGGGAGCTACATCGGCAGTATATACTAAAACAAATGTTCAAATTTCCGATTTTGGAAATTATTATTGCGAAGTTTCTAACGGTTGCGAAACAGCTTTTACAGCTACAGCCAATGTGCAAGTAACCAGCAATCCTATTGTGCCCATAATTACAGAAAATGGAGGTGTGCTACAGTCTTCTGTGCCTTATGGTGTTCAGTGGTATTTTAATGGAAATGCAATAGCCGGAGCAACTGGCGAATTTTATACACCAACGCAAGCAGGAACATACACCGTTAAAAGTAATGCAGGAAACTGTTCCGCTTCATCGGCATCTTTTACTACAGGTATAAACGATTTAAGTGCAGTAGCTCAAATTTCTATTTATCCAAACCCGAGCAAAGGAATTTATAGTGTTTCTATAGGAAACTGGGATAAAGAATTAAGCTACGAAATAGTGGATATTTTAGGTAAAACCATTTTAAATGGCACAGAAAACAATAGTAATTTCAATCTTAATTTAGAAAGCTACACAACAGGCATTTATTTGCTAAAATTAAGAAGCGATAAATATCAAAGCACCTATAAATTAGTGAAAGAGTAGGTGATAGGAATAAACAGTTTTATAATGAAATTGTAAATAAAAAAATGGCAAAGCAAAAAGTAGAAACTGTTAGAGAACTAATATATCTTTCGTATGCAAATTTGGCGATGGCACATTCAGCTGTGAATAAAAAGCAAACTAAATATGGAACATTAAATTACATGATAAGAGCAAAGTTGTTTAAGGGACTGAAAGAGGGTACAATGAATATGAGAACCATATTTGATGATGAAAAAGTTAAACTTCAAACAGGGAAAGTTTGTAATTATTGTGGGTCGGAAGATAATTTGGCTTTAGATCATATATTTCCTAAAAAGTATGGAGGTAGTGATAATGCTGAAAATCTAATTTTTGCATGTAGGTCTTGTAATAGTTCAAAAGGTAAAAAAGATTTGATGGAGTGGATGAATTTTAAAGAGCGTTTTTTACCTTTAATGATAATAAGAAGATACTTAAAGTTAACTTTTAACTATTGTGATACTCATAATTTATTGGATAGTAAAATTGAACACTTAAAAACTTTGGAGTTGCCATTTAAAATTGAATTTTTACCTATATATTTTCCTAAGCCAGATGAATTAATATTGAATATTACTGAAGAATAAAATGTATAAAATTGCAACTTGGAATCACTTTATTGAGGAAGGCATTTATATTGAATTTGGAATATGAATTTTCTGGTTAAATAAATATTTTTAACCATTTCTTTTTTCGTAAAATATTAAAAAGTGCGTAACTTGGAGTTTTAATTAAATTCCAATGAAAAACCATACGCCATACACCAATTTTGTTCAAAAAGCACCACAGCTTACTAATGAATATGCAGAAGATGAATTTCTAAAAGATTATTTAACGGCTTATTTGCCCGAAGATGTTTTACAAAAAATAGAACCGGATTTAGAACGATTTGGCAAGCGGGTGGCTAAAGAATTATTAGAATATGCTAATGCCTGCGAAAATAATCCGCCAAAACTGTTAAGTTACAATGCGTGGGGCGAAAGAGTAGATGAAATACAAGTAGCCCCCGAGTGGGAAAAATTAGAAGCCGTGGCTGCCGAAGAAGGATTAATAGCCATAGCATACGAAAGAGCATTCGGAGAGTATTCGCGTTTGTACCAGTTTACAAAATTGTACTTATATACACCCTCATCGGCTATATATACCTGCCCTTTGGCTATGACAGACGGAGCCACACGCTTAATAGAACTTTATGGCGATGAGTTCTTGAAAGACAAACCTTACAAAGGCTTAACATCACGAAATCCCGAAACGTTTTTAACCAGTGGACAATGGATGACAGAAAGAACAGGCGGTTCCGATGTTTCAAGGTCTATGACATTTGCTTATAATGAAAATGGCGAATTTGTGCTAAGAGGACATAAGTGGTTTACCTCTGCCATTACAGCCGATATGGCATTTACCTTAGCATCTACAGAGCAACCCGTAGATGGAAAGCGTGCACCATTATCGTTGTTTTATTTGCCTATAAGAAATGAAGACGGTTCATTAAACGGCATAGAAGTAGAAGCCTTAAAAGATAAATTGGGCACAAAGGCCTTGCCTACGGCACAGCTGCATTTAACGGGTGCTAAAGCACGCTTAGTAGGAGAGAAGGGCAAGGGAGTAAGAACCATAGCTACGCTGTTTAACGTAACAAGAATTTACAATACCATTTCGGCAGTTTCGTATATGCGAAGAGCTTATTCTTTATCAAAAGCCTATGGAAAAATAAGATTTGCTTTTGGCAAAAATGTAGAGCAACATATTTTATACAAAAAAAGCCTGTTAGAACTTGAAATGGCTTATGAAAGTTGTACTTTATTAGCACTTTTCTTGGCGCGCTTATTAGGTAAAGAAGATTGCAAAACAGCTACCGAAACAGAAGAAAATTTATTGAGAATATTAACACCCATAGCCAAATTATATACCGCTAAGCAAAGTATAGCATCGGCATCTGAGCATATAGAAATGTTTGGCGGATTGGGCTATTTAGAAGACAGCAATATACCTGTAATGTTACGAAACGCACAAGTGTTGAGTATATGGGAGGGCACTACTAATGTATTATCGTTAGATATGCTTAGAGCCATAAAAAAAGAGCATGGTTTAGAGGCATTTCAAGCATTTGCTAAAGATATGTTAGAATCAATTACGGCAACAGAATTGTTGGAAGCCAAAAAAGTAGTGAGTGAAAAACTTAAAGTGTTATTAAAATTTGTAAGCAATATTACTTCTCCGGCTGTAATGGAAGCCTGCTCAAGAGATGTAGCATTTTATATAGGCGATTTAACAATAGCCTTACTTTGGTTAGATTTTATTCAAAAATCGCCTAAAGAAAAGTATTACAAAGTGCTAAACTATTGGTTGAAATATAAGATGAATGAAAGCTCATTAGACGCTTTCCAGTTTATAATGAGCAGTAAGGAGGAAACGGTATTAAACTCATAAATCAAATGTAAGCATTTTTTTGATGTTTTTGCAATAGAAACCTACTAACCGATATTGAGATACCTGCCTTCGCAAGTATGACGTGTTTTTGATATTATTAGGCAAATCAACATTGGAATACTTGCCTTTTATTTTGTCTGTTTACATCTGTCTGACAATAAGATAGAGGTATGGCATACTTATTTAGACTTACTAAACGTTCCTCAAATCGTCATCCTGCGAAAGCAGGAATCCCAAATTTATAAAACGATTCACGTGCTGTCGCAAGCTACCTTCCGACATTCCATTTTCCCGTGGTCGTCATTTTTACCGATTTCCACTTTTTACTAAACTCATTAACCAAATGTAAGCATTTTTTTATATTTTGTGAAATACTCGTGCCACGACTTGGAGTCGTGGCACGAGTGCTCAGTAAATACTTTCCTAAAGACATCATAGAACTTGGCCAATCTATCTACTAACTCAAAATCAACGGACAATGGAGTATCTCTGAAATTATTTAAAAAAAAACTGAAACTATCTTCAAATCTATAGGCATAGACTACCTAAATTTTCAAAGTTAGGGTTTATTTATTGTGCGTACCTAATCTGTATGAGACAGCCATTCCATCATTTTATCTAATACAGCTTGATAATTTGTATCTAACATAACGTCATGTGCAGTGTTAGGAATAAGTGCAAAATCTGCATTGTAATAAGCTGCCGTTTTTCTTTCTTCTTTTACATGGAAAATTACATCATTTTCTGCTGCAATTATAAGCATAGGAATTTTTGTGTGGTAATTGATTTTAATGTTTGGAAAAAGCATATTTAAGAAAGCCTTAAACGATTCGCTACATAACTTTTGACTATACTCTAATCGCTTTTCTAATGGAATTTGCTTTGAAAAAAATGCCCAACTTGCTTTAGGTTCTGTATTTACTAATTTATATAAATTAAAACTTAAAAGAGCGGGGTAGCTATACAATTTTTTAGTAAAAAAACGAAGTGTGGTGTTAATCACTCCGTAATAAGGAACCGGAGTCAGTAAAATAACTTTTTTGCAAGGGTGTTTTTCTAAATATTTTTGTACAATAAGTCCGCCCATTGAGTGAGCAATAATAATGGCTTTGTTATTAAACGGTATCATTATTTCTTCTAATTGTTCAACATAATTGGCAATAGAAAGAGCATTAATTCCTTTGGTATCGCCTGGCTTGTCGTGTTTTAGTATATTGTATGTGTAGCAATTAAATCCCTGTTTTTTAAAAAACGGGATAAAAAATGCTTCCCAGCACCACGCTCCGTGCCAAGCACCATGAACAAATACGATTGTTTCTTTCGGCATAGATAGTTGTTTTTCCTATGGTCGGCATCTCTACCGCTTCTCACTTCTTTATAAACCAAATGTAAGCATTTTTTTATATTTTGTAAAATACTCGTGCCACGACTCCAAGTCGTGGCACGAGTATGCTAATATATTCCAAAGAGGGCAGACCTCTTGGAGAATTTCTGTTAAATGTGTGAGGGGAAATATACAAAACAAAAAAGCAGACCGATTAAAGTCTGCTTTTTTTAGAATAATAGAGAAAAACGATTAATCTTCTTTCTCAAATATTTTATATACTACACCTGCTAAAGCTGCACCCGCTATTGGAGCTACAATAAACAACCAAAGTTGAGCTAATGCAGGACCTCCCACAAAAACTGCTTGGCTTATACTTCTTGCCGGGTTAACAGACGTATTGGTTACGGGGATACTAATAAGGTGTATTAATGTTAAACACAAACCTATAGCTAAACCGGCAAAACCAGCCGGAGATTTAGGGTAAGTAGAACCTAAAATGACAATTAAAAACATAAATGTCATAACAAACTCCGTTATTAAAGCTGCCGTCATGCCATAGCCACCAGGAGAATGTTCTCCATACCCGTTAGTTGCAAAAGCTCCTATATCAGAACCATTACCCGTAACAATTAAAAATAGTATGGCTGCTCCTACCAATCCACCAAAAATTTGAGCAATTATGTAAGGGATAGTATCTTTAGCTCCAAAACGACCACCAACAACCAAACCTACTGTAACGGCAGGGTTTAAATGAGCACCGGAAACATGTCCTAAAGAATAAGCAATAGTAACTACTGTAAGACCAAAAGCTAAAGCTACTCCTACAAAGCCAATGCCTAAAGGATTGCCATCTCCGCCAAAATTGGCTGCTAACATTGCACTTCCACATCCACCTAATACCAACCACATGGTACCTATAAATTCTGCTAAGTATTTTTTCATATTATTTTTGTTTTAGTTTAGAAAAATAGTTTTAACAGGTATGAATATACTAAATATTGTGCCAATTTTTTAAAAAGTGTTAAATAATACCAATTGTCAACACAAAATAGATTAGACTATTTTGTGTTTTACAATGGTAAATGCCGATAGAGCAATATATTTAGTACAATAAGGTGCAACCGAAATTGGACTATTATATATTCCTAATCGGTATAATTCCAATTATCAAACGAACGTCATTGCAAACGGAGTGAAGTAACCTGTGATTATCACTCAAATTTTTTTACTTGATTGAGATTGCCACAAAAATTATTCTTTCGTCATAATTTTCTCGCAAAGACGTGCTTGTATCGGTTCGTCTTTGCGAACGGATACAAGCAATCTACGAATCTGTAGTTTTTATCAATAGGGTTAATAGCCTGATTTGGATGTAACCTGTCAGGTTATTCCTCGGTTATTGTAGAGATTGCCTGACTGCCGAAGGCAGGCTTCGTTCGTGCCTCATTCGCAAAGACGTTTTTCTGTTGGAAGTACTAGTGCTACGGCTTGTAGTTGTGACACGAGTGTAGAACACTCAAAGCATCCTTTCAGGGCAAATAAAATGGCATACTATTAACCATAGAAGGGTAGAACTTTGTGTTTTTTGAGACATTGCGAGAAAACAAAATTGGATAGTATAAAATGAGATGTAGGACTACAACAGGCAGGCATCTTATCGTCTGCAAGACGAGCCAGCATAGTATATAGAATAACGAACAAGATAAAAAAAATTAAACAAATGATTAAAACATTAGTTTAAATCAAAAAAATAGTTTTATATTTGCACCCAATAAGTATTAAAAATGGCTAAAAAGAAAGCGGAAATAGACAGTAGTACTGAAGATAAAATAAAAGAAGCGGCTAAAATTGTTTTTCATAAAAAAGGTTTTTCTGCTACTCGCACAAGAGATATAGCCGAAGAATCGGGAATTAATTTGGCTTTGATAAACTATTATTTCAGAAGTAAATCAAAACTTTTTGAAATTATTATGTTAGAAACAATGCTTACCTTTTTTCAAAGTATGGTAAATGTTTTAAATAATGAAAAGACCTCATTGAAAGACAAAGCAGAAATATTTGCAGCACAATATATAGACTTAATATCTAAAAATCCTGAAATACCAACTTTTATAGTTAGCGAAATAAGAAATAACCCCAAAATATTAATGGATAAAATTTCATTAAAAAATATTTTGCTAAACTCTGTTTTTATTCAACAATTTAAAGAAGCGGTTAAAAAAGAAGAAATAAAAGAACACAATCCGCTACATTTTATATTAAATATGTTGTCTTTAGTGGTTTTCCCATTTATAGCTAAGCCTATGATAATGTATGGTGCAGGATTAAGTGAAACAAATTTTGAACAACTGATGGAAGAAAGAAAAAAAATGATTCCGATATGGATGGAATTTATGTTTAAAAAATAATGATTTAATACTAATAATAAAAGGTTTATGACAAAACTAAAAAATATAAAAAATATAGCAGTAATATTGTTTTTGTTTTTGAATATTAATATTGTATCGGCACAAAATACGGTATTGTATTTAGATAGTTGCTATGCAATGGCTAATCGGAATTATCCATTAATAAGCCAATTTAATTTACTTGAAAAATCTAAAGAATACTCTATAGATAATGCCAATAAAGGATATTTGCCTCAGTTGGGCATCTATGGTCAGGCTACTTATCAATCTGAAGTTACGCAGGTACAAATTCCTTTGCCAAATGTGGATATTCCTAAAATAAGTAAAGACCAATATAAACTTTATGGGGAAGTGGTGCAACCTATTACCGATTTGTTTAACCTAAAAAATCAAAAAGAAGTAATAAAAGCAAATTATCAAGTAGAAGAGCAAAAAATAGAAGTGGAACTGTACAAACTACACGAACGCATTAATAATTTATTTTTTGGAATACTACTAATAGATGCTCAAAATGAACAAGTTAACTTATTGATAAAAGATATTAAAGTAGGTATTAATAAATTAAATGCGGCTATAGAAAATGGTGTGGCGGTACAAAGTGATGCCGATAATTTAAAAGCTGAATTGTTAAAAGCCAATCAAAAAATAATAGAATTAGATGTTAACAGAAAAGCTTTTACTCAAATGTTATCTCATTTTATAGGTACAGAAATAACAGAAAGTACCGAATTAGTAAAACCGCAATTTCAAATAAATACCAACGAAATAAACCGACCGGAACTCTTAATGTTTGAAATGCAAGAAAAAACTTTTGATGCACAGAAAAAACTCATAAATGCAAAGGTTTTGCCTTATTTTAATTTGTTTTTTCAAGGTGGAGTAGGTCGCCCTGCATTAAATATGCTAAGCAATGATTTAGACGGATATTATATAACCGGTTTGAGATTAAACTGGAGAATTTCCAATTTTTATACATTTAAAAAGGAAAAGAAAATAGTGGATTTGAATAAGCAAGGTGTTGATATACAAAGACAAATGTTTTTGTTTAATACCAATTTATTATTGCAACAACAAAATTCGGAAATTGACAAATATCTTCAGTTAATAAATACGGATAATGATATTATAAGTTTAAAAGAAAATGTGAAAAACACTACTAAAAATCAATTAGAATACGGTACAGCCACTTCAAATGATTATGTAACAGCGGTAAATGCTCAAAATCAAGCTCAGCAAAATTTAGCTTTGCATAAAATACAGTTGCTAATGGCTCAGTACAATTATAAAACAACTCTTGGAAATTAAAAACAACTAAAAAATATTGACAAAATGAAAAATCATAAATTATTCTTATTCTCAATTATAGCATCTTTTATTGCATTATCATCATGCAATAATGAAGATAGAGATTTTGATGCATCGGGTTCTTTTGAAGCGGTAGAAACTATTATTTCGGCAGAAGCAATGGGGACTATTAAAGAATTAAATATAGAAGAAGGGCAGGAGCTAAAAGAAAACCAGTATATAGGTTATATAGATACAACACAGCTTTCTTTAAAGAAAAAACAAGTAGATGCTCAAATAAAATCTATTTTAAGCAAAAGACCAAATGTTTCAGTGCAATTATCGGCATTACAGCAGCAGCTAAAAACTGCCGAAACAGAAAGAAACAGATATGCCAATTTAGTAAAAGAAAATGCTGCTCCTTCAAAACAATTAGACGATATTAATGCTAATATTGAAGTGATTAAAAAGCAAATAGAAGCTCAAAAATCGGCATTAGAAATAACTAATCAAGGTATAGGAAATGATGCTTTGTCTTTATTTGTTCAGCAAGAACAGTTAAATGACCAAATTGCAAAATCAATACTTATTAATCCGGTAAAAGGTACGGTGCTTACAAAATTTGCCGAAACTAATGAAATGGCAGCCATGGGCAAACCATTGTATAAAATTGCAGATTTATCTACCATAATTTTGAGAACCTATATTAGTGGCAATCAGCTACCGCAAATAACGCTAAACCAAAAAGTAAAAGTTTATACCGATGATGGTAATGGCGGTTTTAAAGAAACCGAAGGCACTATAACTTGGATAAGCAATAAAGCAGAATTTACACCTAAAACTATACAAACAAAGGATGAAAGAGCTAATATGGTTTACGCTGTAAAAATAAATGTAGTTAATGACGGCACATACAAAATAGGTATGTATGGCGAAATAAATTTTAATTAAACATAGCACTTTTTAGCAGTGATGGACGTAGTTTTAAACAACATATCAAAATCTTATAACAAAGGCGAAGTTAAAGCAGTAAAAGATGTTTCTTTTTCTGTAAATGAAGGCGAATTGTTTGGATTAATAGGTCCGGACGGAGCAGGTAAAAGTACTATTTTTAGAATATTAACAACCTTACTTTTGCCCGATAGTGGCACAGCACAAGTAAATGGTTTTGATGTACAAAAAGAGTTTAAAGAAATAAGAAAAAGAGTAGGCTATATGCCGGGAAAATTCTCTTTATACCAAGACTTAACCGTAGAGGAAAACTTAAACTTTTTTGCTACGGTATTTAATACCAGCATTGAAGAAAACTACGATTTAATAAAGGACATTTACATACAAATAGAGCCTTTTAAAGATAGGAGAGCAGGCAAGCTATCGGGAGGAATGAAACAAAAATTGGCTTTGTGCTGCGCGTTAATTCACCGCCCGTCAGTATTGTTTTTAGACGAACCTACTACTGGCGTAGATGCCGTTTCTCGGAAAGAGTTTTGGGAAATGCTAAAACGCTTAAAACATCAAGGTATAACTATTTTAGTTTCAACTCCTTATATGGACGAAGCTACACTGTGCGAACGCATTGCTTTAATACAAAATGGTAGTATTATGTCTATAGATACACCTGCCAAAATAATAGAGCAATATCCCGATAAATTGTTTGCCATAAAAGCTAATAATATGAGTAAGTTGCTGAATAATTTGAAAATGAACGAGCTTATAAAAAGCTGCAATGCTTTTGGAGAGTATCATCACATTACGCTAAAAAATGAAAATGATATTAAACTGCAAAATCAATTAATTGAGCAGCTAAAATTAAGTGGAAATGAAGAAATTGAAATTAAAACAATAGAACCTACTATTGAAGATTGTTTTATTAATTTAATGTAATTGATGGATAAAGAAATTGTAATATCAACTCATAAGCTAACTAAGCAATTTGGAGATTTTGTAGCTACCAATCAAATAACTTTTGATGTGTATAAAGGCGAAATTTTTGGATTTTTAGGAGCAAATGGAGCAGGAAAAACAACAGCTATGCGTATGCTTTGTGGCTTGAGTGTTCCTTCTTCTGGCGAAGCTACAATAGCAGGTTTTGACATATATAAGCAAACCGAAGAAATAAAGAAAAATATAGGCTATATGAGTCAGAAATTTTCTTTGTACGAAGATTTAACCGTGGTAGAAAATATTAATTTTTTTGGTGGCATATATGGTTTGAGTGATAAACAGTTAAAAACCAAAAGTGAACAATTAATACAAACTTTGGGTATGCAAGATTTGAGTAAAAAATTAGTAGGTAGTTTGCCTTTAGGTTGGAAACAAAAACTTGCTTTTTCGGTAGCCATTTTGCACGATCCTAAAATTGTATTTTTAGATGAACCCACAGGAGGTGTTGACCCCGTAACAAGGCGGCAGTTTTGGGACATGATTTATAATGCCTCAGACAGGGGAATAACTGTTTTTGTTACCACACATTATATGGACGAAGCAGAATATTGCAACCGAGTTTCTATGATGGTAGATGGTGTTATAAAAGCATTAGATAGCCCTATAAATTTAAAAAAACAGTATAATGCAGCCTCTATGGATGAAGTATTTTTTGAATTAGCAAGAGGAGCAAAAAGAAGCGAATAGAGATGAGTAAAAAGATATTTTCATTTTTTGATTCCCAGTTTTGGGCGTTTGTAAAAAAAGAGTTTTATCATGTTTTTAGAGATAAAAAAACCTTGTTATTACTTTTTGGAATGCCTGTGGCACAAATATTAATTTTTGGTTTTGCCCTTACTAATGAAATAAAAAACTCAAAAATAGTAGTGTGCGATTATGCTAATGACATAAGTTCTCATGAAATTATTAATAAAATAGAAGCCAGTAAGTATTTTGAAGTAGAAAAATCATTGTTGAGTCATAGTGAAATAGAAAGTGCATTTAAAACAGGAAAAGTGAAGTTGGCAATAGTTTTTCCTGCTAATTTTAATGATGATTTAGCACACTTAAATAAAGCACAAATTCAAATTATAGCCGATGCTTCGGACCCAAATACTGCCAATACTTTAAGTACTTATGCTATGGGCATAATAATGGACTATCAGCAGCAGTTAATGAACGGAGCTTCTGTGCCTATGCAAATAACTACAGATTTACGCATGATTTATAATCCCGAGCTTAAAGGAGTATATAATTTTGTGCCCGGAGTAATGGCTTTAGTTTTACTTTTAGTGTGTGTGCTTATGACTTCGGTTTCTATAGTTAGAGAAAAAGAATTAGGAACTATGGAAGTTTTGTTGGTTTCTCCATTTAACCCCGTTATGGTAGTAATAGCTAAAGCTGTTCCTTATTTTATTTTGTCGCTTATTAATCTTACCGTTATTTTATTGTTGAGCTCGTTTGTTATGGGCATGCCTATAAATGGGAGCTTGGCATTGCTTTATTTTTCCAGTTCTATTCTTATATGTACGGCTTTAGCTTTAGGTTTATTAATATCTAATTTAACCGACAGCCAAGAAACAGCTATGCTACTTTCATTAATGGGAATGCTACTGCCTACGGTTTTATTTACAGGATTTATGTTTCCTTTAGAAAATATGCCTTTGCCTTTGCAATATATATCTAATCTTATTCCTTCAAAATGGTATTATATAATTGTAAAATCTATAATGATAAAAGGTTTAGGTATAAAAGCAATATGGAAAGAGTTGCTAATTCTTACTGGAATGACAGTGTTTTTGTTATTGGTAAGTATTAAAAAATTTAAAACCCGTTTAGAATAATGAGAACACTGAAAATATTGCTAAAAAAAGAATTCCGACAAATTCTTAGAAATACCACTATTTTACGATTAATAATAGCCATGCCTGTTATTCAATTACTAATATTGCCTATGGCGGCAGATTATGAAATTAAAAACATCAATATTTCAGTTGTTGACCACGACCATAGTACTTATTCTCAAAAACTAATAGATAAAATATTTGCTTCGGGATATTTTCAGCTAAATGATTATAGCAATTCTTTTGATGAATCTTTTCAAGAGTTTCAGCACGATAATTCGGATATTATTATAGAAATACCACAAAATTTTGAGAAAGATTTATTGGTAGAAAGTAAATCAAGTTTATTTCTTGCCGCTAATTCAATAAATGGAGTTAAAGCATCGGTGGGTTCGGCATATTTAAGTAGTATTATTAGAAATTTTAATTCTGAAATACAGGTAGATTACATACAAACTAATAATAAGCCGGTTTCAATGCAGCAAATTGAAGTAGTAAATATTAATTGGTTTAATCCATATTTGAATTATACTCTTTTTATGGTTCCGGGTATTTTAGTACTTTTAGTTACTATGGTGGGAGCCTATATGAGTGCTTTAAATATTGTAAAAGAAAAAGAAATAGGAACTATAGAGCAAATAAATGTTACACCGGTTAAAAAGATTTATTTTTTATTAGGAAAACTTATTCCGTTTTGGATTATAGGCATTCTTGTGTTTAGTTTGGGTTTATTTGGTATAGCAAGGATAGTATATCATATAGTACCGGTAGGTTCGCTACTTTTACTATATTCCTTTTTAGGTATTTATTTAGTGGTAATGTTGGGCATAGGTTTATTAATATCTACCTATAGCGAAACGCAGCAGCAAGCCATGTCTTTAGCTTTCTTTTTTATGATGATATTTATATTGATGGGAGGTTTGTTTACCCCAATAGATAGTATGCCGGTATGGGCACAATGGATAGCACATTTGAATCCTGTTACTTATTTTATAGAAGTAGTGCGTATGGTAGTGCTAAAAGGTAGTAATTTTATGGATATTAAATTTCACTTTTTAATAATGTTTTGCATGGCTATATTTTTCAACGTATGGTCGTTACTAAATTATAAGAAAATTTCTTGATAAGAGCAAATCATAGGAATTTTATACCTTAGCTTTATGAATTTCTTTAAAGCTTATAATAATTTCTTTAAAAAGTATTTCCCTTCTCCATTAACAATAGGACTGTTGCTTACCATTATCAGTTTTATTTTAGCGTGGATTTTTACGGCTAAAAATGCAAACACCAATTTTTATGGTACAGAACTCATGAATTATTGGTTTAGTGGCATGTTTAAAAGTAGTTTATTGGCATTTACTATCCACATGATGCTTATTTTGGTTTTAGGGCATATTATAGCACTTTCAAAACCGGCAGAAAAAGTAATAGATTGGGTGCTTAAATTTTGTACAAATACAGCTTCCTCTGTTTTTTTAGTGAGTTTGTTAACTATTTTAGTTTCTTTGTTTAATTGGGGATTTGGGCTAATTTTTGGGGCAATATTTGCCAGAAAAATAGGCGATAAATTTAAAAAAGAACATAAAGCCATAAATTATCCACTGGTAGTGGCTGTGGCATACATCGGCATGATGGTTTGGCATGGTGGATTGTCGGGTTCTGCTCCTTTAACTGTAGCCGGGGCAACTCATACTTATGTTAATGAAATTGGCGTTATTTCATTGCAAAAAACTTTATTTAGCTCTATGAATATAGTGGCAACATTAATTGTTGTTTTTATAATTCCACTTGTCTTATACTTTTTTGCCAAACAAACTAAAAATATGGTAATTCCAAACTTAAAAAAGATACATGAACATAAAATTTTAATAGAAAATGAAAACGCTTTAGCTGATAAATTTGAGTTAAAACCTTATTTAAGTATTTTGGTGGGAGCGGTTATGCTTTTATATTTTGTTTATTTGAGCTACAGCAAAGTTAAAGAGGGTGGTAGCGTGCTGAGCATTTTAAATTTAGAAACCACAAATTTGTTGCTTTTATCTTTGGCAATTCTGCTACATGGCAATATTAAAAACTTTTTGTTTGCTTTAGAAGAAGCAATAGGGGATGTAAGTGGAATTTTAATACAATTTCCCTTGTATTTTGGTATAATGGGAATTATAAACGGTAGCGGATTAGCGGTACTAATAGCCAATGCTTTTACGGAAATTTCTAATAATTTTACTTTACCATTGTTTACATTTTTAAGTGCAGGATTGTTAAATATTTTTATTCCCAGTGGAGGAGGGCAGTGGCAGGTGCAAGCTCCTATTATTATAGCTTCGGCAAAAAATACGGGTGTTTCTATAGAAAAATTAATTATGGCTATGAGTTATGGCGACCAGCTTACCAATATGCTGCAACCTTTTTGGGCATTGCCATTGCTGGGTATTACACAGCTAAAAGCTAAAGATATATTGCCTTATACTTTATTGTTATTTGTTTTAGGTTTAATTATTTTCACAACTATTTTAATAATTTTTTGAAAAAAGTCCGTTTATTTGCAACTCAATTGCATTAAGCATTGTTTAGCATTTATGTCAAGAAGCCATAAACATCATCACCCACACGACCACAGCGGATTAAAATTAAGTGTATTTTTATCTGCATTGTGTTTGGTACATTGCTTAACGTTCCCTTTTTTAATAGCACTTTTACCTATGGTAAATATAGCTTTTCATCCACCTGAATGGATAGAGTTTACTTTGCTGGGAGCTACGGCAGCTTTAGGTTTGTATTCTATGAGGCACGGCATTTCTATGCACTATCATAAATTTGCTCCTTTAATTATTTTTTTAATTGGAATAATAGGAGCTTTTTCTATTCATATAATATGGCATACTCATGAATTAAATTGGTATAAAGTAGCTTTAGAGGTATTTTTTGCTCTTTTAATAGCTATGTCGCAGGTTATTAATTACAGATGGGCAAATACTTATGCGTGCACAGTGCACAGCCATTAGTTTTGCTGATTTATCTTTATGAGATTAAAGGTATTGCTCTATGGGCATTTACCATTGTAAAACACAAAATAGTCTAATCTATTTCGTGTTTTACAAAGTATTATTTTTTGCTTAACAACTTTTTTATATCTCGCCCAAAAGCAAAGGCTATAAAAAGTACTAAAGTAGCATTTGCCAAAATTAATTTAATAAACAGGTTGTTTATAGGTGCAAAATAAAACACTAAGTATATAAATATTCCTATACTTATATAAACTAAGTTTTTTGTTATATTGTACGGCACAGGATAGTATTTTTTGCCCCACAGCCAAGAGAAAACTGTCATAACAAAATAAGAGAAAAATGTAGCCCACGCACTTGCCCAATAGCCATATTTGGGTATTAACAATACATTTATAAGTATAGTAACTACGGCTCCTGTAATAGAAATAATAGTGGCATAATGTGTTTTATCGCCTACTTTATACCACACACTTAGATTGTAAAAAATACCCAAAAACAAATAAGCCATTAATAGAATAGGTACTAAATCTTTCCCTGCCCTAAAACTTGGTCCTAATGCCATTATTATCCAATCTAAATTTAAAGAAACAGCCAAAAAAACTGCTACTCCGGCTATAACAAAAAAGTCCATAGCTTTAGCTAAAACGGGGAGGGCATCATCATCTTTAGCTTGCTTAAAAAAGAAAGGTTCTGCTCCCATGCGGTAGGCTTGCACCACTAAACTCATAAAAATGCTTAGCTTGTACGCCATGCCATAAATACCTACTTGCACGTTTCTTTCTTCAAGTGTGCCAGGCAATAGATATTTTAGTAAAATACGGTCAATGGTTTCGTTAACAATGCCTGCTAAACCTACAATAACAAGCGGTAAGCCGTATTTGAGCATTTGTTGCCACGTTTGTTTATCAAATTGTAGTTTTGTTTTAATAATTTGAGGTATAAAAACTAAAAATGTAGCTAAACTGGCAATCATATTAGCGAGAAAAACATAAAAAAGTGCTTGTTTTTCATCAAAAACGCCACCGTTTTGGGCATTTTTATACATTGGATATAAAAGTGCAATGTTAAGTGTAACCGTTAATACTACATTAAGCAGTTTTATGGCTACGTATTTTAAAGGCTTGCTTTCTAACCTTAAGCGAGCAAAAGGAATATTGCTAAGCGTATCAAAAGCTAAAATAAGAGCAACCAACTTAATAATAAAGCCATAGTTAGGGTAAGATAATAGTGCGGCTATTTTGTCGGCACTTAAAAAAATACCTAAAGCAAAAATAAAAGTAGTACCCAGCAAACTAATAAAAGCAGTGCTAAAAACTTTGTTAGCATCACTTTTATGAGAAGCAAAACGGAAAAAAGCAGTTTCCATGCCGTACATTAGTAGCACATTAAAAAAAGCTACATAAGCATAAATTTCGGTAATTATACCAACGCCTGCCGGGCTATTGTCAAAAACATAGCTTTGAAAAGGAGCTATCAGCCAGTTTAAAGAACGAACCAGTATGGTACTAATTCCATATATTAAAGTTTGGTTAGCTAATTGCTTTAATTTGCTCAACGGTTATAATTTTTTATAAAGCTAAGAAAAGTCAAAGCTAAAGTTTTTTACTGTTTAATTTTATTTCATCTATTAAAACAGTTCTTGCTTCCCACGGGTTTTTAATTTTTATGTACTGCCCCGAGCCACTTTCTGCCAATTTCTGCATTAATTTATCGCCTTCTTCATCTTGCCCAAAACCTATAACCGATAATTTAATGCCCATTTCTTTTACGTGTTTTTTTACTTCTTTATTTAGTTCGTTTTCTGTCATTAAAGCATTTACTTTACTAAACAATCCGTCTGTGGCTAATATTATCTGATTATTGCCATTGCCAATGTAATGGTAGTTTAATAAATCGTAAGCCGTTTGTAAACCTCTAACACCATAAGTTAAACCATAATTTTGTAGGCTGTCTATGGCATTTATAATGCTACCTTTGTCGGCTCCGGAAACACCTTCAAGTATAACGTTCGTTTTTTGGTTGTAGGCTATTAAAGAAACATTATCTATATCTCTAAGCACACTGGTTAGGTTTTTTATAGATTCTTTCAATAGTTCCATTTTGTTTTCTTTAGCCATTGAAGATGAAATATCTATTAAGAAAAGTACATTGTTTGCTGCATATTCTGTTCTTGATAGTTCAATGCTTGTTTCTTTAGGAGTTGTATTTTCAGGAGTGTTTTCTTTAAGCAGTTCTATTTGAGTTTCGTAGTTTTGCTTAGTTTGCTCCAACTGCGAATTAGTATTGTTTATCTCCGCATCTTTTTTAGAAAGCTCTAATTCTTTAGCCAAAAGTTCATTTTCTTTTTTGCTGATTTCTAAGTTGGCTTTAGCTAATTCTAATTCCATTTTTGCTTTTTCGGCTTCTATTTGAGCCATTACAATTTGTAAAGAATCTAATGATGCTTTTCTATCATTTTCTTGTGGTTTTGTATCTTCTATTTTATTTTCTTCTACTTTAGTGGGAGTGGGTTCGTTTATTGGAGCAACTTCTTTTTGCTCTTCTTTTTCTATTACTTCTGGAACTACTTTTTCTGTAGTGTTTAATGCCACTAATTCCGGCTCAGGCTCTTTGGTAGGTTTTAAATAAACTCTTACTACTTTAGTATCGTCATTAGGGTTTATAGTTATAGTAGTCGGCAAAAAATTATGAGCATCTGCGGTAAGTTCATACTCATTAATAGGTAGTTTTATTTCAAAAGAGCCTAATTCACTTCCTTTATCATTAACTGTGGGTATTTCATCAGATTTTATTTGCAATTCTACATTTGGTATAGGCTGGTAGGTATCTTCATTTACAAATCTAAAGCGGTATTTTGTGCTGTTTTCATATTGTATATCTGGTTTTTCTATCTCTTTTTTCTCTGGAGTAGAATATCCAAAATCGCCATAATCTTTTACTTCTTTTGGTTCTTTTTCTTCTTTTGGCTTGTCATAATATGCAGATTCATAAGGTTTATATATTTTTTCCTCTTTTTGGGGTATTGTTTCTTTCTGTTCTTGTTTTGGTGTTTCTTCAATAGGTTTTTCAAAAGTGTTGTGTATAGTGTAGGTATATACTTTTTCAGGAGTGTTGTTTGTAGTGTTACTCGCTATTGGTTCGTCTTTTTTAGGCAGATTATCTTCATTGTATTTTGGTAAATCTTGTTTTACAAAATTTTCGTTAGGCGTGTTTACGTCTTCTATTTTATCTATATCATTGTTTTTAATTGGAGCATTTACATTATCGTTTTTAGTGCTTAAAGATTCTTCATTGTATTTAGGAAGTTCTTCCTTTTTAAAATCTGTTTTTGGCGTAGAAACGTTTTCTACTTTATTAGGTTCATATTTTTCAGTAGAAGAATTGAGTCTATCTTCTTTTTTATCTATATTTTCAGAAAGTAAGGGAGTTTTAGAAACAGGAATAAGCTTAATTTTTAGGTTTCCTGTGTTTTGCCCTAAGTAAAAAAAGCTATTATGAGTTTCAAAACCATTTTTCTTAACTATTACTTGATAATTTCCAAAGGGCAATTTACTATAAAAATTTCCGGTTCTATCGCTTAAAAGTTCAGCATTTGTTTTTGAGCCTACTTGTTGAAGTATAACTTCGGCATTTTCAATGGGCATATCAGTATCTACATTTACTACCAAGCCTACTAAATCGCCTTTAGTTTTGCTGTGTTCGGGTTTTGCCATAGGGCATTGTATATATGCCGTAGGAGATAGGCTTTTTATATTTCCTTTTATGGTTAAGTAATAAGCTTCGGGGCTTCTATCAAAATAAATAGGAAATTTTCTTGTGAAACTCCCTGTGCCGGAAGTGTAATAAATGGCTTTTATAATTACTTTTTCATTGGGAGCTATGTTTTTATCGGGATAAATTACTTCTAAATCATTTTCCGAAAAAATGGGTAATATACTTAAACTTACATTTGATTTGTTAACTAATTCAAAAATAGCAGGCTGATTTTCCCACATTTGAATATCGCCAAAGTTGTATGTTTGCGTTTTAAACTCAATACCTATTTTCTTTAATTTTTGAGCTTTTAAACTGTTATTGAAAATTAAACCAATAAAAAATATATAAATTAAGTACTTTTTCAAAATAATGTCATTTTAAAAGTGCAATTTTAAAACGCTAAAAATAGCTATTTATGATGCATTATCAAAAAAATGGAGTTCAATATGTAAATAATAATTTATTGTTAAACTTAATTTGGTAAAAATCAATTTCTTTCATTAGCTTTACAATATCTTTTTATGAAAAAAATATTAGTATTCATTTTAATATTAACAGTGCAGTCAACTCTTTTAGCTCAAAAAAGTAAAAAGAGAGAGATTAGCTTAGCTGATGAAGAAAACATGGTTTTTAAGCATGAATGGAGCTTAGGAGCAAGAATACATACCAATGGATTTAGTGCTTTTTTTGAAAGAGTATGGATTAAAAATATCTGGAAACGAAACGTACTTCAAACAAATTTTTTCTACTATAGAAGTTTTAAAGACAGAAAAACAAAATCTATATATACCTCTTATTCCGATGCTGTACCTTATTTTTATGGTAAGCAAAATAATTTTTGGAGTATAAATGTATTATACGGACAGAAAAAAGTAATAGCCGAAAAAGCTGAGAAATCTGGAGTAAGACTTTGTTTCGTGTATATGGGAGGCGTTTCATTGGGGATATTAAAACCTTATGGCTTAAAAATAATAGAACAAAATGATGTAGGCAATACTAAGGTTTATTTTTATGATGAAAATAATCCGGAGGTATTTTTAGATCCATTAAACGCCAATACACATATATATGGTGCAGCAGGAATAGGCGCAGGATTTAATAAAATAAAACCCGTAGCAGGTGCACATTTAAAATTAGGATTAAATTTTGACTGGGCAAGTAGAGAATCTTTTATTAAAAGTTTAGAAGTAGGTACACAAGTAGATATATATTATAAAAAGCTTCCTGTTTATATTACTAACAGGAATAAACCCTATATTTTAAACCTTTATTTGGGCATTCAACTGGGCAAAAGGTGGTAATTTTAAAGAAATTACAATAAAAAGACGAAAATTATGTTAATTTTTAGCTAAATATTCCATATATTTGGCTTGTTTAAATTATATCTAAATAGAAAGCATAAATATGAGAAAAATTTTACTGAGTGTTTTAGTGGTTGGTATTATAGCAGTAGCTACATTTTTTGTTTCAAATCATCTAAAAAATGGTGATGTTGCAAATAAAACTGTAGAGGTAACAAAGAAAAGCAATAAGCAACCAAAAGCCAAAAGAATTAAAGAAGCATTAGAATGGCGTTATGAGAAATTAGTTAATCCTGAAAAAGGTTATTTTGACCCACAAGATTTATACGCAGCGCATAGAAGAGCCGATTACTTAAAAAATGTACATGCTAAAAGTGGAGCATTAAATTTACAATGGAATTTAATAGGTCCTGACAACCAGGGCGGAAGAACAAGAGCCTTAATGTTTGATGCTAACGTTCCTAATAAGCTATGGGCAGGTAGTGTAGGGGGCGGTTTATTTGTTTCAGAAAATGGAGGAAATTCATGGGAGAGAGTAGTAAGTTATAATGGTAATTTCCCTATAGCTTCTATAGCACAAGGTAGTGATGGAGCTATATATGTAGGAACAGGAGAGGGATTAGGGAATCCTTTATCTGGTGGTAGTTCAAGTTTTAATTCTCAATCACCTGGAAATGGTATTTTTAAATCATCAGATGGGGGAGCTACTTGGCAACACTTAACAGCTACTAATGATGCTAATGATAACCAAGTTATTTCTGGTGGTTGTACATGGTGTGGAGTGAATGCCATATCTGTAAGTCCTATAAATAGTCAAGTTGTTTTAGCTGGTTCTGAGAACGGACTGCATATTTCATCAGATGGTGGTGCTACATTTACTGTTGCTTCAAGTCCTTTATCTGGTGGGCAAATACAAGCTATACAAATCACTAGTGATGGGCAGATAGCATTTGCCGTTAGAAATGGTGTACTTTATAGAAGTGTATCAGTAGTGGATAATTTTCAGTCAGGATGGACTATAGCACCTAATGTAGGAACGGGTACGAGAGCAGATATAGCTATTGCTCCTTCTAATGAAAATTATGTTTATGCTATAGTTTCACGATTTTATAGCCCTCAATATTGTATGGAAGGTATTTACCGTTCTACAGACGGAGGTGATAATTGGACTAAAATAGTTCAAAGTGGAGCCCCTTCATTTAAAAATGATCCTTTCAATCAGCCTACTTCTCCCTATGGAACTTGTAGCGGACAAGGTTGGTACGATATGACCATAGCAGTAAACCCTGCGGATGAAAATAAAATATACATAGGAGGAATAACACTTTATACTTGGGGAGAAGGTATTGGCTTTAGAAGAGCGGATATTATAGATACAGAGGGAGGAACTCCTTTTGATAGTGATTATATACATGCTGATAAACATAAAATTATTTTTAACCCTCAAGATCCTACGGGAAATACTATGTTAGTAGGTAGCGATGGCGGTGTTACACTTTGTAATAATGCATTAACAGGTTTTCCAGAAAACTTAAATTATATTCAAAAAAATAAAGGATATGCAACCTTACAAGTTTATGGTATGGGTGCAGGAGCTTATGGAGAAGTATTATCTGGAAATCAAGATAATGGTTCACAATATATAGATGGTTTAGGTAGCTCCGTACAAGCTGCTTCAGAAATATCTGGTGGAGATGGTGTGTATGCAGAAATTTCTAATTTTGATCCGGACGTTATGTTTGCAGGTGTTTATTTTGGGAGCATCAATCGTTCGGTAAATAGAGGTCTGTCAACAAACAGTTTCTTAGATAAGAATATAGATTTAGGAGCTTGTGGTAAAATTTCTTGTTCAAGTGGTCCAACTGCTTGTAATTCAGATTATACTAGATTTATTTATCCATTTTATTTATTAGAAAGCTCAAATGTAGCTAACCCAACCAATAGAGCTACTCTTATAGCAAGAAACGATACTTTATTATTAGCTAATGGTTCTACGCAAATAATTAGAGATACTTTGTATCCTGATAGACAAGTTACAGTTACTACTACAGTTTCTGAAAGTGGTACTACGGTAGATAGAGAGGTTATAACTAAAAGTGTATATGAAATAACCAGTTATATTTCTAGTGAAATAACTTTTGAAAGACCGTTAACTAGTACTGTTTATCCCGGAGATACTTTATTATTCCCAGATCCGTATGATGCAAAGTATTTTGTAACTTCTACTTGTGGTTTGTGGATGTGTACAAATCCTCTTCAAAAAAATCAAGAACCACATTTTTATAAAATATCAAGCTCTTCTTCAAGTATTAATAGTTTTGATGCTACTTCAGATGGAGATAAGTTATACTACGTAGTAGGAAGAAGTTTATATATAGTAGAAGGGTTAAACCAAGTAACAAAGCCGTTAGATTCTCTTGATAAATATATATTTAACAATGTAGATAGTACAGACCTACCTGGTTGTGCTAACTCATCATGTACTTCCGGATTATTAAATGTTAGAGGACCTATAAGTATTCCTATAGCAAATGGTACAGCACTGGAAGGCGTTAGTGTAGATAAAAATGATCCTAATACTGTTTTAGTTACAGCTAATGGTTTTAATAGCTCAGGAAAAGTATATAGAGTAGAAAATGCTTTATCAGGTTCTCCTACTATTACTGCATTACAACAGACAGATGCTACATTGCCTTATATGCCTGTTTATGATTGTGTAATAGATATAGATGATCCTGATAGATATATCTTGGCTACAGAATTAGGTATTTGGACTTCTAATGATGCAGGCTTAACTTGGAATGAAGAAAATAATGGTTTATTTGGTAGAATACCGGTTTATAGATTACGTCAAGAGTGGATGTACGAAGAAAGTTGTCACGTATTATATGCAGGAACTCACGGAGGTGGTATGTTTAGATGTACTACTTTAACAAGTGGTGGATGCGATACTGAACCATATAAGTGGCCAGATGATGAAACGGGTATTGTAAATACGCCTTTAGCATTGACAAATGTTAATATTTATCCTAACCCTGTTATTGCTACTACAACTGTAGAGTTTGATTTAAAGAAAAATGCAGATGTAAACTTAAGAGTATTTGATATGATGGGAAGAGTAGTTTATGCTCAGTCTTATGGCAAACTAAATTCTGGTGTACAAGATAAACAAATTGATTTAAGCAATTTAACTACAGGAGTTTATTCAGTTACCATTAGCGTAGATGGCAAACTACAAGGAAATAAACAAATAGTTAAAAAATAGTTTATTAATAATGCAATTACAAACGCCACCTTATTTTTGGTGGCGTTTGTAATTTATATTTAACCCTAACCTTATAAAATGAAAAAAGTATTAGTAATTTATTATACTCAAAGTGGTCAGCTTAAAGAAATAATAGATAATGTTACTAAACCACTATTAGATAACAGTATTGACCTTACTTTTTTTAAAATTGAAATGGAAAAACCTTTTCCATTTCCGTGGACGAGCAAAAGCTTTTTTAATGCCTTCCCAAAAACTTTTTTGCAGATACCACAAAAAATTAAACCTATTCCCAATGAAATACTAAATCAAGATTATGATTTAATTATTTTGGCTTACCAAGTTTGGTATTTAACACCTTCTATTCCAATAAATTCTCTTCTTAAAAACGAAGAAGCCAAGCAATTATTTAATGGGAAAAAAGTACTAACGCTTTCGGGAAGTAGAAATATGTGGGCAAGAGCTCAAGAAAAAATTCATGCCATTTTATCGGATTATAAAGCAGAAATAGTAGGCAATATAGCTTTAACAGATAGAAATATTAATCATGTTAGCGTTTTAACTATTTTGCATTGGATGTTTACAGGAGAGAAAACTCGCTATCTTGGTTTTTTTCCAAAGCCGGGAGTACAACAAGACGATATAGACACTTCGGTAAAATTTGGAGATATTATACTTCCATATATCCAAAAATCGGACTACCAAAATATGCAGAAAGAACTTACCAAAGCAGGTGCTGTTAATATTAACCATTTCTTAATCTTTACAGATGTTAGAGCCAATAAATTGTTCAGTTTATGGGCTAACTGGATTTATGGAAATCCTAAAAGACCATTTTTACTCCGTTTATTTTCCATATATTTGTGGATTGGAATTTGGGTGTTAATGCCTATCGCTTTTTTGCTTTATGCACTAACATACCCACTATTTTTTTTGAAGAGAAAGAAAGAGTTAAACTACTACCAATCCATATAAGATGAACAAAGTTTACATAGTAAAAAGTAGTAAATTTTTGCCTAATGAGCCTGTTAGTAATGATGAAATGGAAAGTTATTTGGGTAAAATTAATGATACAAATTCAAGAGCCAGAGCTGTTGTTTTGCGTAATAATGGTATTAAAACAAGATACTATGCTTTAGATAAAAATGGAAATCAAACCCATACAAATGCCCAATTAACCGCTGAAGCGATAAAATTGTTATTTGAACAGAATTTTACAGATAAAGATTTGGAGCTACTTTCTTGTGGCACTACAACTCCCGATGTGCTTTTACCTTCTCATGCAGCCATGGTGCATGGTTTATTAAAAAATAGGTCGGTAGAGTTAAACTCTTCAGCAGGGATATGCAATGCCGGTATGAATGCTTTAAAATATGGCTATATGTCTATTATGTGTGGCAATACTACTAATGCCGTTTGCACAGGCTCCGAACGTTTATCTCCGTGGATGCTGTCAAGCAAATTTGAAGGAGAAGTAGCAAGTTTAAAATCCTTAAAAGAAGAACCCATTATTGCCTTTAAAAAAGAATTTTTACGCTGGATGTTGTCAGACGGAGCAGGAGCAGTTTTGTTAAAAAATAAGCCTAATACAGAAGGTGTTTCTTTAGAAATAAAATGGATAGATTATTACTCTTATGCTTTTGAATTAGAAACCTGTATGTATGCCGGTGGCGATAAAATGGAGAATGGAGAAATAAAATCTTGGTTAGATTATGAGCCAAAAGATATGAGAAACAAATCTTTAATGTCTTTTAAGCAAGATATAAAACTTTTAGATGAATATATTTTGAGCAAAGGCATAGAAAGTTTGGAGCAAACTGTGGCTAAACGCAATTTTAAAGTTGATGAAATAGATTATTTTCTGCCTCATGTTTCTTCCAACTTTTTTGTAGAAGGTTTGTACAACTCATTAAAAGATGCCGGATATGAAATTCCTAAAGAAAAATGGTTTATGAATTTGAGCAAAGTGGGCAATGTAGGAGCAGCATCTATTTATTTAATGATAGAAGAATTAATGAATTTGGGGCAACTTAAAAAGGGACAAAAAATAATGCTTTCAGTGCCTGAAAGTGGTCGTTTTTCATATACCATAGCTTTATTAGAAGTAGTGTAATGCCTATAAATCCTAAAGATATAATCATCAGCAAGTTTTTGCCACATAAGCCACCTATGCTTATGGTAGATAGATTATTAGAACTAAGCCACCAGCATGTTAAAACGGAATATCTTATTGCAGAACCCAATTGTTTAATTGAAAACAAAGTTTTAACAGAGTTTGGTTTAATAGAACACGCTGCTCAAACTTGCTCTTCTGTAGTGGGGCAATCATTTTTTATAGACGAAAAAGGCGAAGAAATTAATTATGAAAGGACAGTAATAGGCTTTATTAATTCTATTAAAAATTTAACTTTGTACAGTTTGCCTCAGGTAAATCAAACTTTAGTTTCTACGGCAAACCTTGTTTCTAAGGTAGAAACCGATAGTTTTGTAATTTGCACTATGAAAAGTGAAACATTTTGTAATGAAAAATTGTTGTTAGAAGCAGATTTTAATTTAATAATTACTGAAAGACCATGAAAAATAAGGAAATACCGCAAGATGGGGGTTTTTTAGAAAAAGTGAACATAAAAGAATTGTATTATGCTGTAGATGATGAAGGTAAATATACTACAGGCATCAGTACAGGCTGGAGCGTTAAAACAGAAGCGCTAAACGAATGCCTTGAATTTGGCGAAGATAGAATTGCAGCAGCAAAAGAATTAGTAATTAAGGGCAGCAAAAGTCCTATAGTATATTATATGGAAAAATCAAGAATGGACTGGGCTACTTTAGCCGATTATGTAGGTATAAATTCTGTTATTGTTCGCTTGCATCAATATCCTTTTATTTTTAATAAACTATCACAAAACACATTGGTGAAATACGCAAAAGCTTTTAACATTTCATTGCAAGAATTAAAAAGTATATAATGTCAAAAAAGTTTGAGCATCATCAATCAGCACACTGCGAAAATGGCGTAGCCTCTAATTTATTGGCATTTAATGACTTACATTTAAGCGAACCTATGATTTTTGGTATCGGTTCGGGAATTTTGTTTTTTTATATGCCTTTACTTAGGGTCTATCATGCTCCGGGCTTTAGTTTCAGACCTACACCGGGAGCTATTTTTAATAGAGTGGCTAATAAGTTAGGGATAAAAATTAAGCGTCAAAAATTTAAAAATCCTCAAAAAGCACAAGAAGCTTTAGACCAAAATTTGGCTAAAAATATTCCCACAGGTTTACAAATAGGCGTTTATAATTTAAGTTATTTTCCTGATGAATACCGTTTTCATTTTAATGCACATAATATTGTAGTTTTTGGCAAAGAAGGCGATAGATATTTAATAAGCGACCCCGTAATGTTGCAGACCACCAGTTTATCTGTAGCAGAATTAGAAAAAGTGAGATTTTCAAAAGGAATATTAGCACCTCACGGGCACATGTATTATCCCACCTATGTTCCTAAAAATATAGATTTAGAAAAAGCCATAATAAAAGGTATTAAATTAACTTGCTTTACTATGTTGGCACCTTTGTCTTTTGTGGGAGTAAAAGCAATAAGACGAGTGGCTAAAAATATAGTGATTTGGCATAAAAAGAAAGGAGCAAAAATTACCAATCATTATTTGGCACAACTGGTAAGAATGCAAGAGGAAATAGGTACAGGCGGTGGCGGATTTAGATATGTTTATGCTGCGTTTTTGCAAGAAGCTTCCGACATATTGAAGAATAAAGAGCTTTTTGAAATGTCTAAAGAAATGACGGCAATAGGCGATTTATGGCGAGATTTCGCAGTAGAAATAGCAAGAGTTTATAAAAATAGGTCAAACACCAGCAATGTGTATCAAGTACTTTCCGATAAAATGATGCATATTTATGAGAGAGAAAATGCTTTTTTTAGAAAGCTGAAAAGGGTAATTAAAAAAAATGGATAAGGCAATAATCCAAATTAACAGTTTGTACAAAAAGTATAAAAGTGCAGATGATTTTGCTCTTAAAGATTTTTCATTATTAGTAAATAAAGGAGAAAAATTAGGTTTAATAGGACCAAACGGAGCAGGAAAAACAACACTGCTTTCTATTCTTTTTGGGTTGATAAAAGCTACTTCCGGGAGTTTTTCAATTAATAATTTAAGCTATACAAATCATAAAAAAAGTATAAAATCTATAATTGGAGTAGTGCCACAGGAGTACGCTTTGTATCCCGAACTTACAGCTTATGAAAATTTATTGTTTTTTGGTAGTATGTATGGCTTAAAAGGCAATGAATTGCGAGAAAAAATAAACAAATATTTAAAGTATTTAGAAATAGATTATGCTGCTCATAAATTAATAAACACTTTTTCCGGAGGCATGAAAAGACGAATTAATTTAATAGCCGGAGTGTTGCACAATCCTAAAATATTGTTTTTAGACGAGCCAACAGTAGGTGTGGATGTTCATTCTAAACAGTTGATTATTAAATTCTTAAATGAATTAAACCTAAATGATACAACTATAGTTTATACTTCTCATCATTTATTAGAAGCACAAGAATTTTGTAATAGAATAGCTTTTATCAACCAAGGTCAGCTGTTAGCTGTAGATACACCTAAAAATCTTATAGCTTTAACGGATAATGCCCAAAATATGGAAGATGTTTTTATTTCTTTAAGTACAAAGCAGGTAGCCAATGCATAAGCTTTTAATGAGCATATATAAAGAGTTTTTGCTACTTAAAAGAGATTTTGGTGGGTTAATTATTTTGTTTGTTATGCCATTAATTTTGGTAATAACCATAACCCTAATACAAGACAGTACATTTAAGCAAAAAGAAGATAAAAAGATAAGTGTTTTAATGGTAGATTTAGATAAAAGTACTTTATCTAAAAGAATAATACAAAACATAAAAGAGGATAAAGCATTTGAAATAATAGATACTCTAAATCAAAAAAATATTACTGAAAAAGAGGCTAAAAATTTAGTATATAAGGGAAAATATCCTTTGGCAATAGTAATTCCTAAAGATGTTTCTAATGATTTGCAACGCAAAGTAAATCAGAATGTTATGAGTATAATGAGTAAAATGGGAATGTATGAAAAAAATGAATTAGACACTACAGTAATTATTTCTAAAGAGATAAAAATTTATTTTGATCCGGCTACTAAAAATGCATTAAAAAGTGGTTTGATTAATGCTATTGACATGATGATTTCTAAAATAGAAAAACAAGAAATTTACACATCAATACAAAATGAGTTGGGGGAGAAGGACATACAAAATTTTGGCGAAGATGATTTTATTAGATTTAAAGAAGTTAGTTTTGAAAATGAACTACAAATAGCTCCCAATGCCGTGCAGCACAACGTACCGGCTTGGACACTTTTTGCTATATTTTTTATAGTTATTCCTTTGTCTATTAATATTGTAAAAGAGAAAAAACAAGGCACAAAAGTGCGGTTGTTTACCAGTCCTGTTTCTTATTTTGTTATTATTATGGGCAAAACCATTACATATTTGATAATATGTTTATTGCAGTTTTTTATTATGATATTGGTAGGTAAATATTTTTTCCCTTATATAGGTTTATACGCTTTAAATGTAGAGGGAAAAATGGGATTAATGACTTTAATTGCTCTTTTTGCAGGTTTGGCGGCAGTGGGATATAGTGTGCTGGTAGGTACTATTTTTAGAACGCAAGAGCAATCTGCACCATTTGGGGCAACTTCAGTTATTATTTTGGCGGCTATAGGCGGTATATGGATGCCTATATTTATGATGCCAAAGTTTATGCAGTTTTTTGCACGCCTATCGCCTATGCATTGGGGCATAGAAGCTTTTTATAATGTGCTTTTAAGAAATGGAAATTTAGTTGCTATTTTACCTCAATTATTGTATTTCTTTATCTTTTTTGTAGCCACTGTGGGTACATCTATACTTGTAGATAAATATAAAAGAAGTATGTAAGTTTTCGCTGAACGCTTATACAATGCTCTGCTGGCTTTTTTCAATTTGATCAGTTAGTACGGGGGAAACCTTACTCTTTTGCAAGTTTTGGCTGGTGTGTTGGCTTTAGCGTTGGCTTTTATTTTCATTTATTAATAATTTTAACTCCTCTTTACTCGGTAAAACCGTTTGATATTTACTTGCAAAAATTTGTTCATTGTTTTCAGGTAATGTAAATTCTACTACTGATTCGCTTTTGTCTTTGCACAATACTATTCCGATGGTTTTGTTTTCATCTTCCAATCGGACTTCACGGTCATAGTAGTTTACGGAGTAATGGACAAAAATTAGGCTATTTTTCGGACGTGAAGTTCTAATGGACATTTTTTAGGCTCTATTTTTTATGGTTTTTAGGATTGTCAAATTTAATTTTCCAAATTTGTGTTGTCTATATAAACGGAAGCGAGCTCTGCTGGAGAGCAACTCGTTAGGGATAATGTAGATGCTCGATAAAAATATCGGTACTATGGACTGCTAAAATTAGGAGTCCATAGCTATTTTTGGAGAGCTTTATGCCTTTAAAAACTCATCTATAAATTTAATTTTTCTTTTTTTAGATAATCCATTGTGGTTTCTTAGTTTATTCTTTAAGTCTGCAAAATGACCATCAATAGCATTGGTAGTGTTTGGAATATTAAGTTCTATATAATCGTACCAAGTAAATAACCAAGGTAAATTATTTTTTAAACTTCTATATGCACTTCGTAATTTTTTATGTGTATAAAAGGATTTATTTGTAACGGGGTTAATCGTTCTTTCATTGAGAAAGTCTTCCCATTTATTAAACCATAAATCTAAAGCTCCTGTAAAAGATTCTTTATCTGTTTGCTTCATTAAATTGACAACTTCCATTAGTTCTTTAGATGCTATAAGTTTGGGGTTCTTGGTTAAATATCTTCGTATAATTGCAGATTGATGAAATTGACACATTTGAACAGGAACATCAAATGATTGGATTAAACCTTTTCTTCCATCACAAACAATACCATTAATCTTAAACCCCAAAGATTTTAATTCATTGATTCCCTTGATATATAAAGCATTTGTTTCTGTTCTGACATAGTACTTCAATAAATTCTCTTTTGTTAGACTATCCTTAAACAACATAACGCCAAAGTTCCTTCCCCAATAGGTTGTATCCATAAGAACAACTACTTCTCTTGGAACTTTTGATTTTAATTCAACTAAAATAGAATCCAATCTTCTTTGAATGGTTTTTACTGAACATGTATATCTAATAGCAAGTTGAGAATAGGTTTGTTTTCCATATAAGTATTCATCCCAAAGAATCTTATTGTCAATCCTATTACCTCCTAAAAATTGTTTCCCACAATAAGAGCATTTATACAATTGAACACCTTTAACTTTTCCATTTTTCTTGGTAAATCCTTTACCACAGCTTAAGCACTTTTTTTATTCATAATCTTTGATTGCCCTCAAAGCTAATAATTATAACTGTTACAGCGATTCCTATCCTAAAAAATGTCCATTAAGCCTAGTTTACATACATCTGCATCTCCTGTTTTGTGCACCATAACGACACTCTAAAATTGTACTATTGATTATCAATGAGTTATGATTTTAAAGTTGCAAATTTGGGTGACCCGTCTTAATTTTCAGCTATGTTTGTTCGTAAAAAGAAAAATAAAAGCGGAAGTGTAAGTATTCAAATTTTAATGAAAGAAGGCAGGAAAAACAGATTACTTAAAACCATAGAATGTGTTAAAACGAAACGAGAAGAAGTTATTGGCTAACAGTTAGATAGAACGTATCTCAGGCAAAGGATTCCTCTTTGAAAAATATGACGATATGGTGGTAGACAGCTTTGTAAATAGTATCGCAAACGACCATCTTCAAGTTATTGGAACTGAACTTGTTTTAGGGAAAATATATCAACTTTTCAATTTTCCCAATGGTGGGTGCCCCGATTATTTTAGACATTTTTTTTATGCAGGTTGGTATATTATAGTAGTAAACTTAAGCCGATACTCCTCAAATCAAGACAAATCACTTAATCTAGCAGAAACTCAAAATTTACTTTTGAATATAGAAATCTGATGTGGGTGCCCCATTGCACAAAACAGGAATACTATTCCGATGGTTTTGTTTTCATCTTCCAATCGGACTTCACGGTCATAGTAGTTTACATACATCTGCATCTGTCCGAGGTCTTGATGTTTGATTTCTCCGATTTTTAAGTCTATTAGTACAAAGCATTTCAAAATTCGGTTGTAAAAAAACAAATCAATTCTAAAATGCTTGTCATCAAAGGAAATTCGTTTTTGTAGGGCAACAAATGTAAATCCGTTGCCAAGTCGTGCCACGAATATAGATTGAAGAGCCAACAAACATTACTCCTTAACCACTTTAATAGTTGTTTTTAAGTTTTTATCTGTAGTGAATTGAATAAAATAAATGCCATTGGTTAAATGACTTATGTTTATTTTATTATCAAAATTTTGTGCTTGAGAAACTACTTTGCCACTTAAATCAAATATTTGGTAACTGCTTAGTTTTAAATTATTATTGGTAAGCACCGTTATTAAACCATTAGTAGGATTTGGATATAATGTAATGTTATTTTTTACCCAATTTTCTTTAATACCCACATTATTGTCTAATATTTTAATAGATAAACAGACCGTATTATTGTTTTCATCGCTTTCTGTTATCTCATTATTTTTATCAGAAATTATTAAAATATATTGATTTCCTACACTTGAAGAAGTGGGAATGTTTAGCAGTGTATTAACCGTTTCAGAAGTGTTGTTGCTTCCTAAATTATGAGTAAATTCGCTAAGCAGCATATCGCTGGCATCAAAAATGCAATCATTAGATAAATAAAATGATAAATTAACATCAGGCAAGTTTGAAGCCGTTTGGCTACCCGAATAATTATGGTTTACGTTTATGTTTATACTTTCGCTTTTTTCTACAGAATCCGGAGTTAGTGAATAATTATTTAAAAACAAATCATTAGGTATTACAGGCTCGTTTACAGTTATAGGCAAGCAAGCGGTATTGTTATTTTCGTTTATTTCAGCTATGTTATTATAATTGTCTGCTATAAATAAAATGTAATAATTTCCGGAAACTGTTGAACTTGGAATATTCAGTGTTTTACTTTCATTAATGCTATTATTATCGCTACCTAAATTACTTACCACAGCGCCTAAAGCCACATCATTATTGTCAAAAACGCAATCTGTAGATAAATAAAAACCCAATGTAGCATTTGCTAAATTAGCCGAAGATTGACTTCCCGAATAATTATGATTAACAGAGGCAATTACATCATTGCCGGCTACTACGGTATTTATATTTAAAGACGGATTACTTAGTGTTACATCATTTGGATAAATAACCGTTATAGGTAAACACAGCGTATTATTGGTTTCATTACTTTCTGTAATATCATTATTACTATCTGCAATTATAAGAATTTGATACGTGCCTGGCACAGTTGATGGATTAATGCTAAAATTAACAGCCTCATATATTGATGGATTATTATTTCCTAAATCGCTAATTTCTGTTCCAAGCAATACGTCTGACGCATCGTAAGAACAATCATTAGATAAATAAAAAGAAACAGCAACATCATTAAGTGCTGATGAATTTTGCCCACCGGCATATACTTGATTAACTCCTACAGTTATATTCGTATTAGAATCTACCATATTATTAGAAACCGTAGCTCCACTTAGGGTTATATCTTCCGATGGAGTAGGGCAGTCAACCACTAAATCATAAGCACTGCCACTTCCGTCATCTGCATCTACTACTACGTAATATGTTTGCCCGGCTATAGCACCATTAAAAGTAGCACTTGAAGAAGAAACTGTACCTAAACAATCGGAAGCATCACAACTTCCTAAAATATACACATCTAAATCACCCGTAAAATTACTGATAGTGGCAGTAAGTGTTCCTGTAAAATTGGGTATAATGGTGTGTACTCTTTCTGGTCCTGTTTCTGTCCAGTTGTTACAGCCATAAGTGCTTATAACATTAGGTGCAGAAGAAGCATTGCCATGATACGACACGCCACAAGTAAGAGCCACAGCTCCGCTACAATCTAATGTTGGCGGAGGTACAACTTGAAAACTAATGCATGCCATATTATTGCTTTCATTTTGTTCTGCAAAAGCATTCATAGCATCGGCTACAAAAATTATATTACAATTTCCAGTACTTGTATTTTGTGGAATATTGAGCGTAGCAGTTTCTAACTCACTGGTATTATTAATATCTAATATTGAAGAATCACTACCTAATAAAATGTCATTGGCATCTAAAGTGCAATCTGTAGATAAATAATATTGTACAACAGAATAGCTATTGTTAATAGTATTGCCACTATAATTTTGGCTTACGCTAACTTGAATATTCTCACCGGCTATTACATTGGTATTAGAAGTAATTTGAGCATTATTTAAAGTAAAATCGTGTTGTTCATTAGCACAATTTACTATTAAATTATAAGCACTGCCACTTCCGTCATCGGCATCTACTACTACGTAATAGGTGTGCCCTGCCACCGCATTATTATATGTAGCACTTGAAGAAGAAACTGTGCCTAAGCAGTCAGAAGCATCACAACTGCCTAAAATATACACATCTAAATCGCCTGTAAAATTACTGATAGTTGCTGTAATTGTTCCGCTTGTAGTAGGTGTTATGGTGTGTACTCTTTCAGGCCCTGTTTCTGTCCAGTTGTTGCAGCCATAAGTTCCTACATTAGAAGATGCAGAAGACGCAGAGCCACTATAACTAACGCCACAACTTAAAGCTACAGCACTAGAGCAATCTAATACTTGCGGGCTGCATGTTAAACCTAAATCGCTTTGTAAGGCTTCATAGTATGCTAAAGCAAATTGATTTCTCCAGCTATTGCTTAATAATTTGTTCAAATCGCTGGTGTAATCTACAAAACCTATTTCGTTTAAACAGCCCACGGCATTTGTAGGGTGCAATACGCCTAAATGAAAGTTTAAATAAGTGTAATCTTCTACGCATCTTCTTGAGTTCCAGCTTCCGTAGCTTACCATTTGGTCTTGCACTTCTTGGGCAAAAGTTTGACATTCGGCATTTGAAGAAATACTATTATTGCACCAAAAAGTTTCTGTTCCTGTGCCTCCACCGGCATTGCAGTGTACGCTTAAAAATCTATCGGCTCCCCAGTTGTTTGCCATTGTAGCTCTTTGCGATAATGAAGGAAAATCGCCACAATCATTTGATTCTCTGGTTAAATATGTGGTAACGCTGGTACAATAATTACTAAAAAGAGAGTCTAATTTTAGAGAAACAGCCATTGCCGTTAAAATTTCGTGGTCAGAACGCACGTTAGAGGTACAATTTTGAGTGCAATCGCTACAATAGCCATGTCCGGCATCTATTACAACCACCTGTGCAAATGAAAATTGTACTATAAAATAGAGTAGTGTGGTAAATATTATTTTTTTCATTTAATAAAGCTTGAAATGTTTAATTCATAAATACCTTCTTTATTCATATCGCTGTATATAATTGAAGTACTGTTTTTAAAATTAGGATAAGCCTCAAAAATATCTTTAGTATTTGTTATTTGTGTTTGTTTGCCTGTATTAACATTCCATAAAAATATATCGGAATTAGATATTTGGTGTCCGTCAGTACTTTCATCTAAAAAACCAATTAAGTAATTTCCGGAAGGATGCCACGAAGTGTGAAGTCCTTTTCCTAAAATACTTTCGGTGTTTGTTTTTAAATCTATTAATACAATTTCGCTTCCATTGTTTGCCGCTAAATATTTGCCATTTGGCGAAGCTAACAAATTGTAGTATCGTTGTTTCTCCTTTCCAAAATTCCATTCGTTGTTTTCATATTTTGCTTTAATGCTCAAAGATTTTTGGTCTAAATAAAAAATAGTATCGCTATATTGTAAAGAAGCTAAAGATGTTAAGGCGGGATAATCGGTAAAAGATTGTTTTTTATTGCCGTTAATATTGATGCTACTGAATTGCATTTTATAATTTTCTTTGTATTTGTATAAAATAGTTTCGCAGTCTTTAGCCCAGCTAACGTTGTTTTTAAGTCCTTCTTGTTGCAAAACTACTTTGCTTTCATTTGTTTTGGCATTAAATACCGTTAATTGGTTTCCTTCTTCGTTTAAATAAAAAAACATAGAGCCATCGGGGCAATAATGAGGTTCAACGGCATCAGATTTTACTAAAAGGGTAGGTGTTGTATTTTCTTGTTTCTCAATGTTGCTTTCTGTTGCCGTTACTGTATTTTCATTTTGTTGTTTTACAACAGCTTGTTTTTCTTGTGTGTTTGTGGTATTAGTAATAGCGGTTTCGTTCTCAGAGCTATTATTATTAGAGCAGGAAAGTAAACTGGCAAAAAATACTATTTGCAATATAAAGCACTTCATTGGTAGAAAAAGTTTAATTGCATATAAAGGTACAAAATGAAATGTACAAAATTATTGTAATTATAAAAATTATAACTACACTAAAGAAAAGTTGCAAAATCTGTCTGCCTAAATTTGTCATCTGCTGTTTTATAACATTTTAGTATTTTTGATTACAGTCTACCGACAGATAGATTTGGTTACCTTTGTGTCAAGACAAAGGTAAAAAAATATAAACTGTAATTAATTTACTTAAACGCCCCAATATGCTATATTAAAGTATAAATTATTGGTATAAAAAATATTCAGACTTAGAAAAAATGGCAATAATACGCTATTTACAAGTTTTAATGCCAAAAAGCGTGTATAGCGGACAAAAACTAACTATACTTGTTAGTACAAATACTCCTGCCAGCACTAAAAGAACAATGCCCAAAGTTCCTGTAACGGTGTGGGTGAAATAAAGTGTGGCAAAAATTACAGCAACTATCAATCTGATAATTCTATCTGTGGTTCCCATATTTTTTTTCATGATAAAAAGGTTTTGTTTAATTGAATAAAGTTAGTGTTTATTTTTAAATTATTATGTGATTAAACTCACAGAGTATGCTACACATTTACACCAAACAAATAACCTACTACGGCCGTTAATACCATAGCTACGGTTCCCCAAAAAGAAATTCGTAAAACTGCTTTAGTTATGCTTGACCCACCTGTTTTTGCAGCTAATGCTCCCATAATCATTAAAAATAAAATAGAAAAACCATAAAGGGAATATTCAATAGTATTAAGTGGTAAAAATAACGTAACTAAAAGCGGTAATATTCCTCCGGCAGTAAATGCAGCTCCTGAGGCTAAAGCGGCTTGTATAGGATTTGCTTGGCTCATTTCTGTAATACCTAACTCATCTCTAATATGGGCAGCTAAGGCGTCTTTTTCGGTTAGTTCTTTGGCAACAAGCATGGCGGTTTCCTTTTTTAAGCCTCTTTCTTCATAAATGTGGGCTAAACGTTGCAATTCTATATCTGGCATTTCTAAAAGTTCTTTTTTTTCTCTTTCTATATCAGATTTTTCAATATCTGTTTGAGAACTTACAGAAACATATTCTCCTGCTGCCATAGATAATGCTCCGGCTACTAATCCCGCTAAAGCGGCTAAAACAATAGGCTGTCTTAAATCGCTGGCGGCAGCTACACCTATAGCTAAACTGGCTGTAGAGAGTATGCCATCATTAGCTCCTAAAACGGCCGCTCGTAGCCAATTACTTTTGTGTATATAATGATTGTCTAAATAATCGTTTTCTTCCGACATAATATTTGAGGTTTAATTTTTAGTTTATACCGATTAGGAATATATTTTTAGTTGTTTTATTAGCTCTATTGGGTTAAAAATGGACATAGTTCTCCTAAGGTTGTACACCGTAAAGGCTATGGCTATCTCTGTAAGCACCTTTTCTTTGGTTCGTACTAAGGTATGGTCTAAGTGCCACTGCCTCTTAAGTGTGCCAAACTGATGCTCAATTATTTGTTGTTTTTGTCGGTATTGCATACCTCAAAGATAATATACTTATATCCAAGCTATATTTTTTCTTGTAAACTTGTCCACAATACGGTGTGTAGGTTATTGCACAGTATGACGGTAAATTGTATGAGTAGTGGCAGATAGCGAGTAGTTTCCTGTCAAACTGCTACGCAGTTTGAGTGGGCTACAAACCTTGAAATTTGGCACTTTGCCTGCCATTACTTATACAAAATGTTATGGGCTGGTTTTAATTATTAAGAAGACAATCAACGGTATGTAATAATTGCTTGCTTTGCTCAGAGTTGAAATCTTCTTAGACATATCCATCAGAAGTCCAAATTCTTATTGTTTCAACTTCTTTAGTCCTAAACATTTATAGCTCTTTCTTGCGTCCAAAAACGCCTCCAAAATATTGAGTATACTTCGCATCACAGTTAAAGTCTGCATCATTTACTAATTCAATTCTTGTTCCATCTCTAAATAGAACGTTCATTTTATCATCATCGTCAATGCAGTTGCCAGCACCTACAGCTTGAATACTAAATATGATTGAACCTCTGTCACTTTTCAGAATATAAAAACCAAATCCGTTTTTTCCTCCGTCTTTGGACACGATTAACATTTCCTTTGCAGCAACAGTTGATTTTCCTGTTACTTTGTCTACTTCAGTTGAAATATAGTTACTGCAATCAGAACTATTAATAGGTTCTTGTTTTTCTATACTCGTTTCTACATACTTCCAAGTACCATCATCATTTAGAATAACTTTTTTTCCGTCATTTGTTGTAGCTTCGGTTTGTGCAAATGTTGATAATACTGTAAATACTAAAATAGAGATTGTAAAGATTGTTTTTTTTATTTCTATTAAATTTTATAAGTTAATTTATATTGATTCTTGTCATTAGACTTTTCAGTTCCGTTTTGTTTTTTCAAGTGGCTTCAGGTTTCACATTATTATTATACTTTACCAAAACTAATTTGTGGAGGTTCTCTTGTCTGTTTCATTCCGGTATGTCGTTTTTTTAGCTTGCACCCAACAATTACACATCAACAAAAAACTTGTTGATATATTTCTTATTGTCGTATGCAATATTAGTTATTATATTTATATTTTACAAGTTATTCTTGTGTTTTTGTCATTTTTTGAAAATGTTAATGACACCCGCTCTACCTTTTTAATCTATTTCTTTACAAAATATTGTTATTTTTGCACGATGCAAATTACCGCAGCAGAATTGGCACATCTACTTAATGCAGAAATTGAAGGCAATCCAAAGGCTTTAGTCAATAAATTAGTTAAAATAGAGGAAGCCGATAATGAATCTTTATGTTTTATAGCTAATCCTAAATACGAGCATTTTGCAGAGCATACCAATGCCGGAATTGTAATTATTGCTAAGAAGTTTTCAGCACCCAAAAATAAAAACACCACTTATCTTAAAGTTGACGATCCCTATAGTTCTTTTGCTATTTTGTTAGATAAATTTTCTTCTTTGCAAAATCAAGGTAAAACGGGTTGGGAAAAGCCTTACTTTATTCATGAAACCGCCAAAGTAGATAAAAACACATACTTAGGAGCTTTTGTGTATGTAGGAAAAAATGCAAACATAGCCGCTAACGTTCAAATTTACCCCAATACATACATAGGCGATGATTGTAGCATTGCAGAGGGAAGCATTATTTATTCGGGGGTACATTTATATAACAATACACAAGTAGGAAAAAATACCATTATTCATTCGGGAGTAATTATAGGCTCCGATGGTTTTGGTTTTGCTCCGCAAAAAGACGGTAGTTTTAAAAAAGTACCACAAACGGGAAAAGTGGTAATAGGAAATAATGTAGAAATAGGAGCTAATACCGTTATAGATAGAGCTACTTTAGGAAATACAACTATACACAATGGCGTAAAACTTGATAATTTAGTGCAAATAGCCCACAATGTAGAAATAGGAGAGAACACGGTTGTAGCTGCTCAGGCAGGAATATCGGGAAGTACAAAACTGGGCAAAAATGTAATGGTAGGAGGGCAAGTAGGTTTTGTGGGGCATATAACTATAGCCGATGGCACAAAAATAAATGCCCAAAGTGGCGTAAGCAAAAGTGTAGATAAAAAAGGAAGTTCATTGTCCGGTTCACCGGCAGAAAATTTCCGTCAGCATTATAAAAATATAGCATTAACACGTCAATTATCTTCCATGCTTGAACGTATAGAAAAATTGGAACAAGAATTGAGAAACAAGTAGTATGAATTTATATCAACAAACCATTAAAAACGAAGTTAGTTTAGCTGGTGTAGGCTTACATACAGGTCAAGAAGTTACACTAACTTTTAAGCCGGCTCCTGCTTTTCACGGAGTGAAATTTAAAAGAGTAGATACAGCAGAGCAAACTATTATTCCTGCCGATTGCGATTTAGTGATTTCTGTAGAAAGAGGTACAACTTTAGAGAAAAACGGTGTAAAAGTGGCTACTGTAGAACATCTTATGGCAGCAGTTTTTGGTTTGCAAATAGATAATTTATTAATAGAAACCAACGGAGTAGAAATTCCAATTTTAGATGGTAGTTCTTTGCCTTTTATAAAAGCATTAAAGCAAGCAGGTATAGTAGAACAGCAAGAAGAACGAGAAATTTTTGAGTTAAATGAAACTATTTCTTTTAAAGATGCAGAAAAAGATGTAGAAATGTTGGCTATGCCAAGTAGCGATTATAAAGTAACGGCTTTAATTGATTATCAATCTAAAATACTGGGGCAGCAACATTCTTCTTTAGATAAACTTGAAGATTTTGAAAAAGATTTTTCTGAAGCACGTACATTCTGCTTTTTGCATGAGTTGGAGTATTTGTATGAATCGGGGCTAATAAGAGGTGGCGATTTAAACAATGCCATAGTGGTAGTAGATAAACCCGTAGGAGATGATGAATTGGGAAAACTTAGAAAAATATTTAACAAACCGGATGTTGCCGTAGCCGAGGGAATACTAAATAATGTAGATTTACGCTATCCAAATGAGCCCGCTCGCCATAAATTATTAGATGTTATAGGCGATTTAGCATTGATAGGCACACCCGTTAGAGCCAATTTTATAGCCACAAAACCCGGACATAAAACCAATGTAGAGTTTGCTAAAAAAATAAAAGCTGCTATTAAAAAGCAAAAGAAAACACCTAATGTGCCTACTTACGACCCCAATGCCGAACCTGTTTTTGATTTGCCGGCTATTCAAAAATTATTACCTCACAGAAGTCCTTTTTTATTAATAGATAAAATAGTTAGTCTTACAGATAAGGAAGTGATAGGCATTAAAAATGTAACTTTTAATGAACCTTTTTTTCAAGGACATTTTCCGGGCAACCCAGTAATGCCGGGCGTGCTACAAGTGGAAGCCATGGCACAAACAGGAGGAATATTAGCCTTAAATGCTGTTGAAGATCCCGATAGTGAATATGATACTTATTTTTTAAAAATAAATAATTGTAGATTTAAACACATGGTTAAGCCGGGCGATACTTTAGTATTAAAACTTGAATTGCTAAGTCCTATGAGAAGAGGAATATTAGAAATGAAAGGAACAGCATTTGTAGGAAATAAAATTGCAACAGAAGCTGAATTAATGGCTAAAATTCAAAAAAGAAATTAATTATGCATCAGCCATTATCATACGTACATCCTCAAGCAGAACTTGCCGACAATGTTGTAGTAGAGCCTTTTGTAACTATTCATAAAGATGTAGTTATAGAAGAAGGAACATGGATAGGTCCTCATGTAACTATAATGCAAGGTGCCAGAATAGGCAAAAACTGTAAAATATTTCCCGGTTCTGTTATATCGGCAGTTCCTCAAGATTTAAAGTACAAAGGCGAAAAAACTACCGTAGAAATAGGCGATAATGTAACTATAAGAGAATTTGTAACCATAAATAAAGGAACAGAATATAGCGGTACTACTAAAATAGGCAGTAATACGCTTTTAATGGCTTATGTGCATATAGCCCACGATTGTATAATAGGCGATAACGTAATTTTGGCCAATAATACCAATTTAGCCGGACACGTAGAAATAGACGATTGGGCAATTCTAGGTGGCTCGGTAAATGTGCAACAGTTTACCAAAATAGGAAAACACGCTTTTATAAGTGGAGGAGGAGGTGTAAATAAAGATGTACCGCCTTACGTTAAAGCGGCCCGTTTGCCGGTTTCTTATATAGGTGTTAATTCTGTGGGAATGCGTAGAAGGGGTTTTGATTCAAAAACCATAAACTCCATATTAGAAATATACCGTATTTTGTTTGTGAGAGGCTACAATACCTCTAACGCTATGAAAATAATAGAAGCAGAAATAGAAGATTCTCCGGAAAAAGATGAAATAACCACCTTTGTAAGAAACTCTGTAAGAGGAGTTATGAAAGGTTTTGCCACTAATAATGACAGATAAAACTTAGAACTTTTATAAGTTTTAAGCAAAAGAATTGCTATGCAAATAACCCTACAAAATATAGCTAAAAAGTATAAAAGTCAATGGATTTTTAGAAATGTAAATTACATTTTTGAAAAAGGGAAAAAGTATGCCATACTTGGCGAAAATGGCTCGGGAAAATCTACATTGCTTAAAATTATTTCGGGGCAAACTACGCCCAATAAAGGCACTGTAAGCTATTTTTCTGATACTAAAATAGAGATAGAAGATGTACACAAAAAGCTGAGCTACTGTGCTCCATATATTGATTTAATAGAAGAATTAACCTTTGCCGAAATTGTTGCATTTGTAGCTAAGTTTAAATCTTTTACAACAACATTTGATGTCCATACACTTCAAAAACAGTTTAATTTTTCGGAAAATAAATGGATAAAAGACTACAGTTCGGGCATGAAACAGCGTGTTAAGCTTATTTTAGCTTTGTATTTAGATGTAGATTTAATACTTTTGGATGAACCTACCAGCAATTTAGATGAAGAAGGTGTGCAGTGGTTTTTAAAAACAATAAATGAAATTGATAAAAATAAAACAATAATTATTGCTTCTAATATTAAAAGAGAATATGATTTTTGTGATGAAGTAATTAAAATATCGGATTATAGATAGATTGTCAATATTCAGATAGAGATTAGATAAATAAAAAACAACAATCTACCTTTTCCTAAAAAGGAGAAATGAATTCCCTCCCCGAGGGGAGGGTTAGGGAGGGGCTAAAAACAGAAAACAAATGAAAAAAGCATACGTATTTCCAGGGCAAGGAAGTCAATTTGTAGGAATGGCTAAAGATTTATATGAGGCTAATCCTGAAACTGTACAGCCCTATTTTGATAAAGCTAAAGAAATTCTTGGTTTTGATATTCAAAAAATAATGTTTGAAGGTACAGAAGAAGATTTATTGCAAACCAGCGTTACTCAACCTGCTATTTTTTTACATTCTGTAATACAAAGCAGTTTATTAGAAAGCTTTGATGCACAGGCTGTTGCAGGACATTCTTTAGGGGAATTTTCAGCTTTAGTAGCTGCAAAAGTGCTTAGTTTTGAAGATGGCTTAGAATTAGTAAAAGCAAGAGCCAATGCCATGCAAAAAGCCTGCAACGAACAAGAAAGCGGTATGGCTGCCATTATAGCTTTAAGTGATGAAGAAGTAGAAAAGATTTGTAGTAAAATAAATGGAGTAGTAGTGCCTGCCAATTATAATACCGTTGGTCAAGTAGTTATTTCCGGAGAAATGGCGGCAATAGATGAAGCTATAGAAAAATTTAAAGAGGCAGGAGCACGAATGGCTATAAAACTTAAAGTAAATGGAGCGTTCCATTCGCCATTAATGAAAAGTGCAGAAGAAGAACTGGCAAATAAAATTAATGAAGTGGTGTTTAATAAACCTGTGTGTCCTATTTACCAAAATGTTAGTGCCAAAGCAGAAACAGATTTACAGAATATAAAGCAAAATTTAATAAAACAGCTTACCGCACCTGTAAAATGGACGCAAACTATAGTAAATATGAAAGCCGATGGTTTTACAGAATTTGATGAAATAGGACCAGGTAAAGTACTTACCGGCTTAATAAGGAAAATAAAATAAACCCTACAAAAATGAAGCACTACCATTTATTCTTATTCTTGATAATATTTTCTATTGCCTGTAAAAACAATAAAACAACTACTTCTTCGCCCGAAAAAGCACAAGAGGAAATAAAAGCCAGAGAAGAATTTCACTCTCATGAAGCTATTGCTTTTGAAGACACATTAAACTTAACGCTACAGCATCCTTTTATTAATGATATTCGCTTTAATGATATTATAATAAAGGAAATGGTGCAATTTTATAAACAAAATGGTTACAACACAAGATGGCTGTATGCAGAACGGCATGTAGAACTTTTTGATTCTTATTTGAGAATGCTTTACGATTCAAGAAATTATGGATTAAACCCCGAAACTTATGCTTATTCTACTTTAATTAAAACAGAAGAAGACTTATATAACAAAGCAGAAATTAGCAATGCAGAAATAGTTGAATTAGATAAGCAAATAACTGCATCTTTCTTATTGTTTACCAAGCACTTAGTGCAGGGTAGAGTAGTAGATCCTTCTTTTGAAAAAAAGATATGGAAAATAGATTCATTGACAGTTAATAGTGTTGAATTATTGTTAAAATTAAGCGATGAAGAAAATCTTTATAATTTAATTGCTTCATTGCAACCACAAACCGAGCAATACAAAAAATTAAAGAACAAACTGAGTCAGTTGTTAAAAGAAAATTCGGATAACATAGCACCTATAATTATAGAAGATGCCAAAAAGTTTAAAGTAGGCTACACCGACTCTAATATTGTAATATTAAGAGAAAAAATACAGGCTTTTGGTTACGATTTTAAAAATGATTCAGCATTAAATGTTGTTGACTCCAATTTAATAAAAGCATTAATGCAGTTTCAAGATGATAGAGGCTTAAATATAGACGGAGTACCGGGAAAAAATACTTTGAAATACTTAAATATGTCTAAAGATGATGTAATAGACATAATAGTACTTAACATGGAGCGTATGCGGTGGCTAAATAAAGATTTTGGCAATGAATATATTATTGTAAACATTCCGGCATATAAACTCAATTATTTTAAAAATGATTCCATTATATTTAGTTGCAAAGTTATTGTAGGAAAAGAATATAATTCTACGCCTATTTTTATGGATTATATGGAATATTTAGATTTTAGACCAACATGGACAGTGCCGAGCAGCATTATGACAAAAGAATTTATACCCAAATTGCGTTCTAATCCAAATTACTACGCCAATAGAGGTTTTACTTTATACGAAAATGGAGTAGCTATTAGCCCAAGTGCTGTAAATTGGTACAATATAGCCGGGCGGAATTTAAAATTTGTAGAAAAACCATCTGAAAAAAACTCACTGGGTTTGGTTAAGTTTATATTTCCAAATAATATGAATATTTATCTGCACGATACGCCAACAGATTATTTATTTGATAGAAATGAAAGAGCTTTTAGCCATGGCTGTGTAAGAATAGAAAAACCGGCAGAACTGGCTTACACGGTATTGCAAAGCAATAACAAACCATGGACAATGGATGAAATAAACGAAGCTATGCACACAGGAGATAAACCTAAAAGAGTACTGTTAGACCATGAATTATTAGTACAACTTGTGTATTTAACTGCTTATATAGATAAAAACGACAAACTTATAATAAGAAATGATGTGTATGGACACGATACTAACCAACTTAAAATAATAAGAGATAACTACGGCATTAAATATGCTATGCCATTAAAGAAAGTTAGTTAGTACAATTTTTTAAGCTGAAATGTAGTTATTAAACGATATGTCTTTAATTCGGGTATTCATAATAGTACTTTTTGTTGGTTTTAGCTTCTGGCAAAAAGGAAATGCTCAAAAACAGAACATGGTAGATAGCAACTATATAAAAGTGCTACCCAACCATATTTCTATAACTCCAAGTATTTTTAGAAAAGACAACATTTTAAACATAAAAGAAAAAGGAGCTCCGCGGCTTAGCTATAGCATTAATAGCAGGTTAAAATTAGGACTTCATGTGGCGTGGCGGTGGATTTCTTTTGGTTTTAGTATTAATGTTCCAAATGCTGCAAATGAAGATAAATACGGAAAAACTCAAACTTTAGATTTTAGAACTAACTTTTTAATAAAAAACAAAGTATTGGTAGATTTACAATTTGCCACCACCAAAGGAATGTATCTCTCTAATGCAGAAAATCATATTCCCGAGTTTTCAGAAACAGTTAATGTTTACCCGCATTATCCTAATATGCGTACTTTTCAGTTTGGTTTAGATGTAAACTACTTATTTAACAGTAGGAAATATTCATATAAAGCGGCTTTTGGGCAAAATGTGGTACAGTTAAAAACAGCAGGAGGTTTTGGTGTTGGCGGATACTTATATCTTATGTCGGTAAATAATGACGGTGTTTTATACCCCGAAGAAAGCGAGCATAATTTTAATCGCTTAAAAGGATTAAATGGTGTGAATGTAGTTTCTTATGGTCCGGAGTTTGGCTATGCACAAAACATAGTATTTAAAAAGCACGGTTTAGTTGGTTTGTTAGGTTTGTTAGGCTTGGGCGTTAGTTCTTTTGAAGAAAAAGCATTAGATGGCAGTAGTTTACGGCATACAAATTTTGGTTCACGATTTAAGTTTAAAGGCATGATAGGCTATCAAGGAGATATGCACAGTGCGGGATTTTCGTTTAGATTTCATGCTACGGCAACCAGTTACGCAAAGAAAATAAAAGGTTCAACAATACTTGGCTATACAGGCGTATATTACAAAATTCAGTTTACTACAAAGAAGTATAGGGATAAATAGCTTTATTTTTTTGGCTTGCTGATAGTATCTTAAAATTACAACCAGTATAACTTCATTAATAAACATTGTACCTTAGCTGAAATTTGAATAAACGTCAATGAAAAAGACCATATCTCTATTTGTTTTACAGTTTATTTTTCTGTTTTTAATAGCTCAAAAAGAAAAAAAAATAGTTAAAGAACTCTTTAATTACAACGACTCCATTATTGCTTATCAAAATAATATTGATATTAAATTGCTGTACAATATTCCCGATTCATTGATGCAAATGAGCTATAAAAAGCTAAAAAAAATGGGCAATAATTATAAAAATGAATATGCTTATACAAAAGCCGGTAAATATTTTACTGCAGCAGTTGCAAAAACTAAAAAAAGCAAGAAAAAATCATGGGCTTATTATAATGGGGCGATAATGCTGTATAAGAAAAAAGATTATGACCATGCTTTGCAGTTTTTTCAGTTAGCTAAAGCTAATAATAAAAAGCAAAAAAAATATTTGGATAGCGATTTTTACATTGGAGATATAAAATTGCATTTTGAAGATTATAATCAAGCTAAAAAGTACTTGAGAGATTTTAACAAAAAGGTAGGCGATAAAAAAGATTATGCTTTCTTAAAATCTAAAGCTTTGGTTTTATTGCGTTCTTGCAATTTTGCTTTAGATACCATTCAAACGCCTTCAAAATATAATTTGTACGAGATTCCAATTTTTAAAAGTTGGCATACCAAAGACGGCATGGACGTGAGAGATAAAGAGTTGGTTTATACCAGAAAATTTGATAAAGATGCTGAAAATGCTAAAACCATTATTCATACTATAATGCCCGATAATAGAGGATTTGATTTTTCAAGTAGTATAAATTATGATGAAGATGCTAAGGGAAATCCAAGTTTTACAGAAGATGGCAATACTATTTATTTTTCAAAATGTAAAGTGCAAAATGAGGAGTTGACAGACTGCAATATTTATGTTAGCTATTTAGAAAATGGAATTTGGACAAAACCGGAAAAATTAAACGAGAACATAAATGAACCCAACAGTAATGCTACGCAACCTCAAATAGTTGTAGATGAAAATGGTGTGGAATTATTATATTTTGTAGCGGAAAGAGAAAAAGGCAGAGGCGGGAAAGATATTTGGTATGCCGTAAAAGATGAAAACGGGAATTTTGGACGAGCTAAAAACTTAGGCTATCCTATAAATACAAAATTTGATGATGTGGCTCCTTTTTATCATACTCAAACTCATACGCTTTATTTTAGCACAGAAGGAAAAGAAGGCTATGGCGGTTTAGATGTTTTTGAGTCAACAAAAGTAAATGATGAATTTGAAGAGCCTGTAAATATGGGCAAGCCTGTTAATTCAAGTTTTGATGATATTGACTTTATGTTAGATAAAAAACTACAAAAAGGATATATAGCTACCAATAGATATAGGACGTATAATTCTAATTGCTGTAATAATATTTATAAAGTAAAAACAACTGATTATGAAGTGTATGCAATGGGAAATATTTATGAAGAAACAGAAAACACAAGAGAAAAAATAAACAATGCTGTTTTGTTTTTTAAAAATGCAATGTTAGATAGTTTAGATTTTGAATTAACAATAGATAGTGGGTTTTATTATACAGAAATAGCTAAAAAGTCAATTTATAATGTTACGGTTTCTAATGATGATTTTGAAGATGAGGAATTTTTAGTTTCTACAATGGAAATAAATGAGGAGGATACTATTTATAATGACGTTTTTTTTAGAAACCGATTAAATTTTTCGCAGCGGTTATATGCTACTGTTTATTATGAGTTTAATCAATCAGATTTAACCAAAGAAGCACCCAAAACCTTAGAGAAAGTATTGACATTTTTAGAAGAAAATCCCGATTATAATGTAGCAGTAAAATCTCATACAGATAATTCAGGTTCAGACAGTTATAATATGAGTTTGAGCAAAAGAAGGGGCGAAGCAGTGGTGCGATATTTGGAGTTTTATGGAGTGAATAGAGATAGAATTTCAAGCTCGTGGTATGGCGAATCAAAACCTAAAGCCAGTAACAGTACAGGCAAAGGCATGGCACAAAATAGACGAACAGAGTTTTGGGTGGAGCGGAAGTGATGTATAAGGGGGCACTCTGTTACTTAGTGTCAGCGTTGGCTACTCATCTAACCAATCTTTAAAACTTCTTGATTTTCCGGCACTAATAATCAATTCGCCTTCTTGAGGTGGCTCTAATTTTAGTTTTACCCTACCTTTAAAGTATGGATGTATTTCGCTAATGCTGTTGATGTTTATAATAAACTGCCTGTTGGCTCTAAAAAATACAACAGGATTGAGCATCAGTTCTACTTCATCTAAAGTATTATCTAATGGAAATTTTCTACCGTCAATATTTACAATATAGTTTATCCTATCGTGCGAGTAGAAATAAGCAATATTAGTAACCGTTACATACTTAAACACATTGCCTACACGCACCATAAAACGTTTTTTAAACTTTTTATCTCTGTCAGAAATAAGTTTAGTTAGCTTTTGCAAATCTCTAACATAGTTTATATCGCTTTTGTCTTTAAAATAAGTGTTGTATTTGTCAAAACAAAACTTAATATCTTCAAGTTTAGGTTTGTCCGTTATAAAATTTAGGGTATTAAATAAATAAGAAGTTTGTATATGCTTATCGTTAGAAGCTATAAATACCAATGCCGAATGAATATCTGAATATTGATACATTTTGTAGTATTCTTCAATCTCATTATCGCAAACATTAAAAATAATATCAGGTGCGTCATTATCTTGAAGCCAAGTAGTGGCATCATCTAAACCTATACATACTTGAATATTGTCTTTAAATTCGCTAAACTTACCTATTATATTTTCAAGATAATCGGCAGATTTTTCGTTATTGGCTATAATTAATACGTCCATAAGGCTAAAATACAAAATAGCTTTAACTAATGTATATAAAAATCAAAATTATATTTTGAAAAGTATTTTGTTAGCACAAAATATTTGTACCACAAGTATGTATGCTATAGCAAGGTATTAATTTTTACTTTTCTCCTATATCTACATTTACTTTTTTATCAAATAAAGATACACCGCCTTTTATACCAAAATCTACAGTAGTAACAGGGTACGCAATAGAGAAATTTTCTTGTTCAAACCGTTTTTTAATTCGCATAATAACATCACTCATAGCTTTTTGGTAGTCTTTGTTATTATTAAAATGAATCCAAAAACGAAGCTGAAAATTATAGCTTGAATTTCCAATTTCTGTAAAATAAAAATCAACATCTTCATCTTTAAGTAATTCGGGAATTTTGTACACTTCGTCTAAAGCAGCAGCTTTTACCCGCTCTAAATTATCGCCATAAGCTACGCCTGTTTTAAAAATTATACGTCTTTTTTTTAAAGTAGAATAATTGGTAAAAGTATTGCTGTAAACTAATTGGTTGGGAACAAAAACCTCTTGACCAGGTACGGTTTTTATTTTAGTTGTTATCCAACCTACTTGCGTAACAACTCCGTAATTGCCGTCTATTTCTACCCAATCATCTACTGTAAAAGGATTTTGAATTTTGAGTAATAATCCGGCAAAAATATTAGATGCTACATCTTTAAAAGCAAAACCGGCTATAATACCAATAATACCGGCTCCCGCTAAAACGTGGGTTAATAATTTTTCTAATCCCGCTAATTGAAGGGCAATAAAAACACCGGATAGGATAAAGAAAAAGTAAATAACCGATGAAAAAAAATTAGCTATTTCGGAATGTGCTTTTATTGTTTTGGTGTAAAAATTTAAGGTAATTTTTTTTGCTACTTTGGCAAAGAATACAAAAAGTAAAAGAATTATTATGGCAAGCAATATTTTGGGTAATTGGTCTAAAACAGAATTTTGCCACTGGATTAGTATTTCTTTTAAATAATTTAAAGATTTGTCCATGTTAAAAATATTAATGAGTATGTTTTTTCCTTTTTACCTTTATCACTTTATACCTAAAATCATCGTAAAACAAACTTGAAATTAAAATAAAAGTTGCAACAATTAAAGTGTATAAGTTGAAATTTGCCTTTATATACAATAAACCACCAATAATTCCTCCTAAAAAGAAAAATGAAATAATATAAATACGCAATTTTATTGAAGATATGATTCTTTGTTTATTAGGGTGCGATTTTGGAAAAAATAACAAGGATAAATCAATGCCTAAATCGGTAAAAAGACCTGTTAAGTGGGTAGTTCTTACTACAGCATCTGAAATTTTGGTAACAAATGAATTTTGTAAACCCATGGCAAACAGCAACATACACGCCATAGTGTTAGGGTATTGATTTTCAAATAAAAGATGAAGCACTACAACTGCAATTAGTATAGAAGATTCTAAAAAAGTGGGAATTACAAAAACGTTGATTTTCTTATTTTCCTTAAATAGCTCAATTAAAAAACCGGAAGTAAATGAACCCAAAAGAAACGCCATTACATAAAAGAAGTAAACAGCTCCTTTCCAAAATTCTAACTGCGAAATATCGTAAATAAAAAAGGCAAAATGCCCGGTAACATTAGTAGTAAGCTGTTTTAGTGATAAAAAACCTGTGGTATTAACTATTCCTGCCACAAAAGAAAGCACAATAGCTATTTGTAAATTATGTTTAAAAGTTCTGCTTTTACCTTGATGCCGAAACATTATTGCAAATTAATAGGTCTTATATCGGATAAATTTAAACTTTTATTTTCACTAAATACTAAAAAATAACCGCCACCGCCTGCACCGCATATTTTTAAGTAGTAAGTATCATTGTCTAAGCCTTTTTGCCATAGGTCTTTATATTGGGGTAAAATAAGTTCGTTATAGTTTTCTAATTGTAGTTGACTTAGTTGTTTTATTTTTACTGTATCGTATTTATTGTTAATAAAATCGGCAATAATGCTATTGTTTAGTGGTATAATTTCATTATCTACCACTTTTTGAAATGAGCTATTACTATTGTATTTATGTAAAAACTGCTCTACTAAAGGACCTGTTTTTCTTGGTGTTTTTGTGTCAAGCAGATAAATGCTGAAATGTTCTTTCCAGTTAATTTTTTGATGAACAACATTGGGTGTTTTTTCTATTACAATAGTTTTGTTTAAGTAACTAACTATTGGGTCTAAACCACTGCTTTTACCATGAAAAAAACTTTCGGTTATAGCTAATACGTTTTTAAGTTCGGCTAAATCATTTAGTTTTTTTACTTTGTATTTACTAAATATAGCGGCAGTTACAGCACCAGAGCTCCCCAAGCCATATCCTATGGGAATGTTCATACAAAATCCAAGCCCTTTATTTACATCTTCTTTTAGGTTTAAAGTGTTATAATAAGTATTTATTTCGCGGTGGTTTACAATATATTCACTAAGTTTTGTAAGTACTTCGTTAGAGTGCGTGTAATAATTTAATTGTGTGGTGTCAAAGCTTAATTGGCAGTACATTTCATTATAAGGAATTGCCAATCCATGAGCACCTTTGTTTATAATATGCTCGCCAAACAATAATATTTTAGATGGAAATTTTTTCACTTTTTAATGATATATAAAAGTTCCGTTTTCTGTTTTTATTTCTACTTGCTTGCCTTTGTGAGCTTCTACATAACCAATAATTTGGGCTTCAATATTAAAACTGTTAGCTATATCTATTATAGTTTGAGCATTTTTTTTGTTGGTATAAATTTCCATGCGGTGTCCCATATTAAATACTTTATACATTTCTTGCCAGCTTGTACCCGATTCTTTTTGAATAGCACTAAAAAGTGGCGGTGTAGGAAACAGATTGTCTTTAATTATTTTTAAATTATCTATAAAGTGCAATACTTTAGTTTGAGCACCTCCCGTACAATGCACTAAGCTGTGTATTTGTTTTGGTAGCTCTTTAAGCATCGTTTTTATAACCGGAGCGTAGGTTTTAGTAGGAGAAAGCAAAGCTTTGCCATAATCTAAAGGCGTGCCATCAAGTTTATCTGTTAGCTTTTTGCTCCCTGCGTATAAGTATTTAGTATCGGTATTAGGGTCAAAACTTTCGGAATATTTTTCTAAATAAGACTTATTTAATACATCATGTCGGGCAGAAGTTAAACCATTACTTCCCATACCTGAATTGTACTCTTTTTCGTAAGTGGCTTTGCCTGTACTACTTAAACCTATTATTATATCGTCATTAGCTATTTGGTTGGTAATAATTAAGTTATCGCGTTTCATTCTTGCCGTCATAGAGCCATCAATAGTAATAGTGCGAACGCTATCGCCTAAATCGGCAGTTTCGCCACCCATATATTTTATATCAATACCAAATTTTTGCATGGTATCTATAAATTCTTGTCCACCTTCAATTAAAGCAGCTATAACTTCGCCAGGTATTAAATGTTTGTTTCTATTAATTACGGAAGTGTATAAAAAAGATCCGGTAGCTCCTACACAAAGTAAATCATCTAAGTTCATAACCAAAACATCGGTAGCTATATTTCGCCAAACGCTAAGGTCTCCCGTTTCTTTCCAATATAAATAGGCAATAATAGATTTAGTACCTGTTCCGTCAGAGCTCATTAAGTTGCAGTAAGCATCATCATTTCCTAAAAAATCGGGATAAATTCTTGAAAAAGCTTTAGGGTAAAGTCCTTTATCTAATTTTTTTACAGCTTCATGCACTTCTTCTTTTCCTGCCGAAACACCTCTTTTATCGTAATTGCTTGTATTCATTACTCTGTTTTAATAGGTTTTGCCACAAAAGTAAATAAATGATACTGCATTACTTAATTATTTGTACACAAGTTCTCCCGAACTTCTTTTATAAAAAAAGTGTTTGTATAGTATAAAATAAAATAAGATGGCAAAAAGTAAATTTGAGAGTATTATTAGTCAAGATAAACCTGTGTTAGTAGATTTTTCTGCGGAGTGGTGTGGGCCGTGCAAAGCTTTAGCTCCTATATTGAAGCAAGTGGCTAAGGAAGTGGGCGGTAAAGCAAAAATTGTAAAAATAGATGTAGATAAAAACAATAAGCTGGCTGCAAAAATGGGAATTAGAAGTGTACCTACACTAATGCTTTACAAAAAAGGAGAGTTAAAATGGAAGCAGAGTGGAGTAGTGCCTGCTAATAATTTAATACAAATAATTAACCAATATGCTTAAAATAATATTATTGTCTGCAATGTTTTTTCATTCAGATTCTTTACAAAAAGATAGTGTAAAAAGTGTTGTTCAAATAAAATCTTTTGAACAGCAAATGGCAAAATCTATCAATCAACAAAATTTCAAGTATCAACATAAACAAGGATTCTTTTGCGATTTTGAAGATAAACTGAATAAGAAAAATAAAGCTCTATTCTTAAATATTGGAGTTGGCAATCAATAAAGTATTTATATTTTATTAATAAACAGTTGTATAAAAATCAACTAAAAAACTTGTAATTTTACAGTATGTCAATTAAAAAGATAGGAGTTTTTACTTCAGGAGGCGATGCACCGGGTATGAATGCAGCTTTACGAGCCGTAGTTCGTACGGCTAAATATTACAATATTGATGTTGTAGGCATTTATAGAGGATATGAGGGCATGATAGAAAATGACTTTGTTCATTTAGATGAAAGAAGCGTTTCAAGAATTATAAATAGAGGTGGTACAATTATAAAAAGTGCACGTTCTAAAGAGTTTAGAACCAAGGAAGGCAGAAAAAAAGCTTTTGAAAATTTAGAATGTAATGGCGTAGAAGCTCTAATAGGTATAGGTGGCGATGGTACTTTTATGGGCTTGCATGTTTTTAACAAAGAGTTTGGCGTGCCTGTTATTGGATTGCCAGGCACTATTGATAACGATATTTTTGGTACAGATTATACCATAGGTTTTGATACAGCTTCTAATACAGCCATTGAAGCTATAGATAAAATAAGAGATACTGCCACTTCTCACAACCGATTATTTTTTATAGAAGTAATGGGGCGAGATGCGGGTTTTTTGGCACTGCGTGCAGCCATAGGAAGTGGAGCAAAAGCTGTCATGCTTCCGGAAACGCACATGGAAATAGATGAACTACTGGCGGCTATTAGAAAAGGTAAGGGCAAGCACAAATCAAGTAATATAGTGATAGTGGGAGAGGGAAATAAAAATGGGAATGCCAGCGAGCTGGCAACGCTAATAAAAGGAATAGCACCTGAGTATGATACTAAAGTAACGGTTTTAGGTCATATTCAAAGAGGCGGTTCTCCTTCTGCATTTGATAGACTGCTGGCAAGTAGATTAGGCGTGGGAGCGGTAGAGCAACTAAAAGAAGGAAACAACAATATAATGGTAGGCATATTAAACGAAAAATTAGCTTTTACACCATTAGAAAAAGCAGTAAAAGAAAACACACTTATTTGTGATGAATTACTGCATGTAATTAATATATTATCAACTTAAAAAAATATAAAATGAAGATAGCCATAAATGGTTTTGGACGTATAGGACGTTTAACGTTTAGAAACCTATTTGATAGAAAAGATGTAGAAATTGTAGCATTAAATGATTTAGCAGATTCAGATAAATTAGCTCATTTACTAAAATACGACAGTGCTCATAGAACTTACCAAAAAGATATTTCTTTTGATGAAAATCATATAATTGTAGATGGGAAATCTATTCCTTTATACAAAGAAAGGGAGGCCACAAATTTGCCTTGGAAAAAACTTGGCGTAGATGTGGTGGCAGAGTGTAGCGGACATTATAGAACAAAAGAAAAAGCTATGCAGCACGTAGAAGCCGGAGCAAAGCGTGTGGTTATTTCGGCACCTGCTACAAGAGATATAAAAACAATAGTGCTGGGCGTTAATGATAAAGATATTAAGGCTGAAGATGTTATAATTTCTAATGCTTCATGTACTACAAACTGCTTAGCCCCAATGGCGAAATTAATGCATGAAAATTTTGAAATAGAAAAAGGCTATATTAATACGGTGCATGCTTATACGGCAGACCAAATGCTACAAGATGCACCTCATAAAGATTTGAGAAGGGCAAGAGCAGCGGCTAATTCTATTATTCCTACATCTACGGGAGCGGCTAAAGCAGTGGGGTGGGTTATACCGGCTTTAGAAGGGAAATTAGACGGTATAGCTACCAGAGTTCCTGTTATTACAGGCTCATTAACAGATTTTACTTTTATAGTAAAGAAAAATGCAACCGTAGAAGCTATACAAAGCATATTTAAAAAAGCAGCTGAAAAAGAAATGAAAGGTATTTTAAAATATACCGAAGATCCTTTAGTTTCTTCCGATATAGTTAGCTCTCATTATTCGTGTGTTTTTCAAGGAGATTTAATAAGTATAAATGAAAATATGGTAAAATTAATAGCTTGGTACGATAATGAAATGGGCTACGCTACAAGAATGGCAGATTTACTACAAAAATTGAAATAATTTTGAGTATTTGGTATTATATAATAGGCACTATAGTAGTAGCTTATTTAGTTATTTGTGTATTTTTTTATGTCTATCAAGAGTCGTTTTTGTTTCATCCACGTAAAACAAGAGCCGATTTTAAGTATGATTTTGACCATCCTGTAGAAGAAAAATTTTACACTACGCCTAATAATGGGAATATACACACTTTAAAATTTGAGGTTGAAAATTCAAAAGGCATAGTACTTTATATGCACGGCAATGCAGGCAGTTTAAGAGATTGGGGGTGGATTTATAAAGATTTTGTAGCAAGAGGTTACGATATTTTGCTTATAGATTATAGAACCTACGGCAAAAGTACAGGTAAGCTAAGTGAAAAAAATATGCATAGTGATGTTACTTTTATTTACGATGAGCTTAAAAAAGATTATCAAGAAAATCAGATAATAATATATGGGCGTTCTATAGGAACAGGTATGGCAGCACATATAGCTTCTATAAGAAAACCTAAAGCATTAGTGTTAGAAACACCTTATTATAGCATTATAGATATAGCCAAGCGTATAGTGCCTTTTTTGTTTTTAGAACCTTTGCTAAAATATAAGTTTAAGAGTTTTAAATTTTTAAAAACAGTGGAGTGTCCTATCTATTTCTTACACGGCACTAATGACAATGTAGTACCTTATGCCACGGGATTAAGGCTATACAATACCGTAAAAGATAGAGCTAAACTAATAACCGTTAAAGACGGGCAACATAATAACTTAAGCCAGTTTGAAGAGTATTACAAAATGCTGGATGAAGTATTAAAACCTGAGTTATTTTAATGCTCATGCCCGTCATGGTTCATGTGTTCCATGTCGGTTTCTTGGTAGTTTTCATTTAGCACATAGTCCATTTCGCAAACAGGGCAAGTTCCCATTTCTTCACTTCCACTTCCTTCGCAGTGCATAGGACATACATATTTAGATGTATATTCTTTTCCGCTGGTGTCAGTAGTTTCTTCTAAATGATTGTTAGAATTATGAGAATTATTGCAAGCAAATAAGCTAAAGCTTAACACTAATAATAAAGCAAATATTGAATTTTGTATTGTTTTCATAAGATATTTTTTACAAAATTACGAAATATTATGACTATCCGTAAAGTTACCCATGAAGTATTTTACATTAAGGGGTAAGCCGATATAGGACTATTATATATTTAGTGTAATCCATATCACATAGCGTGGGAATTACTCGTTCTATTTTTGCGTTGTAATTATAAAATAAATACTATGAATATTGAACAAATTTATACAGGATGCTTAGCTCAAGGAGCTTATTATATTGAAAGCAATGGCGAAGCTGTAGTTATTGATCCTTTAAGAGAAGTACAGCCTTATATAGATAGAGCTAAAAAAGACAATGCTTCTATTAAATACATCTTAGAAACCCATTTTCATGCAGATTTTGTATCGGGACATATAGATTTAGCTAAAAAAACGGGAGCTACTATAGTTTATGGCCCTACAGCAAAACCGGCTTTTGATGCTTATGTAGCTAAAGACGGAGAAATACTAAAAGTTGGGAATATAAGCATTAAAGTGCTACACACACCGGGGCATACTATGGAAAGCACTGTTTATTTATTAAAAGATGAAAGTGGCAAAGATGTAGCTATGTTTACTGGCGATACATTGTTTATAGGCGATGTAGGTCGCCCGGATTTGGCACAAAAAGTTATTGCCGATTTAACTCAAGAGAAATTAGCAGGGCATTTATTTGATTCTTTGCGTAATAAAATAATGCCTTTAAGCGATGATATTATTGTATATCCGGCACACGGGGCAGGTTCTGCTTGTGGTAAAAAAATGAGCAAAGAAACCTCAGATACTTTGGGCAACCAAAAAGCTACCAATTATGCTTTAAACCCTAAATTGAGCAAAGAAGAATTTATAGAGCAAGTTTTAGACGGCTTAATGCCTCCACCTGCATATTTCCCTCAAAATGTACTAATGAATATACAAGGCTACGATAGTATAGATACGGTAATAGAAAGAGGAACAAGAGCATTAAACCCTACAGAATTTGAAGTAGCGGCTAACGAAACAGGAGCTATTATTTTAGATACCAGAAAACCGGAGGTATTTAAAAAAGGATTTATTCCTAATTCTATTTTTATAGGTATAGATGGTGGTTTTGCACCTTGGGTGGGTACTTTAATTCCCGATGTAAAACAAGAAATATTAGTAGTAGCAGATGAAGGAAGAGAGGAGGAAGTTATAACCCGATTAGCTCGTGTAGGCTACGACCATGCTTTAGGATATTTAAAAGGTGGTTTTAGTGCTTGGAAAAATGAAGGTAAAGAAATAGATACTATAGAAACTATTTCTCCAGAGCAATTTGCTAAAGATATGAACACCAATGATATAGAAATAGTAGATGTGCGAAAAGAAAGTGAGTATAAATCGCAACACGTTGATAGTGAAAAAGTTATAAACGCACCATTAGATTACATTAATGATAGTATGCAAAAACTTAAACAAGATAAAACCTATTACGTGCATTGTTTAGGAGGTTATCGTTCGGTTATTGCGGCATCTATATTAAAAGCCAGAGGTTTTGAAAACTTAATAGATATAGATAAAGGTTTTAACGGCATAGTAGAAGCTAATGTAGCTACTACGGAGTATGTTTGTCCTACTACTTTGCTGTAGATAATGTGTATTAAAAAATAAAATTAGATTATGAATATTCGTGCCAAGATTGTAGTCTTGGCACGAGTTGTTTTGATAAGTATTTAAAAACTTTTAAAAGCATTCTCTAATTTTTTTCTATACCGCTTTTTTATAAAGTTCAAATTGGTATCTTTGCTTAGCGATAGGTAGATTTATTTTTCTTCTTTACCGTAAAATTTGTAATCTTCAATTTATATTGAGTATTTGTAGTCCATAATATGAAATTTTTATTTGACATAGGAAGGTATTTTATCATGCTGGGCAATATGTTTGCCCGGCCCGAAAATGCCAAAATGTACCTAAAAGAAACATTTAGACAAACCTATCAAATAGGAATAGGTTCTTTATTAATTATAGCTATTGTTTCTACCTTTGTAGGGGCAGTTACTGCCGTTCAGTTTTCTTACCAGCTTTTAGATATTGGTTTAATACCTATGTGGTGGATGGGAATTATTGTTAGAGATTCTTTAATACTTGAAATGGCACCAACTATTAGTGCTTTGCTTTTGGCGGGTAAAGTGGGCTCAAACATAGCTTCTGAATTGGGTAGTATGAGGGTAACAGAACAAATAGATGCTTTAGAAATTATGGGTGTTAATACCACAGCCTATTTAGTTGCCCCCAAAGTAGTGGGAGCTATTATTATTATTCCTTTTTTAATAATTATGGCTATGTTTTTAGGTATTTTAGGCGGCTGGGTAGCAGGTACTATGGGCGGTTTTTATAGCTCAGATGAATATATAAGAGGTTTGCAAGACGGCACAGAAGTTTATTATGTGGTGGTAATGTTGATTAAAGCCGTTGTATTTGCCTTTATTATTACCACTATAGCTTGCTACGAAGGATTTTATGTGAAAGGTGGAGCTTTAGAAATAGGAAATGCCAGCACTAGAGCCGTTGTTAATAGTTCTATTGTTGTTATTATTGCAAACTTTTTAATTGCGTTTTTACTATTATGATTGAAGTTAAGGATATTAAAAAAAGTTTTGGAGATCAGCAGGTTTTAAAAGGAATATCTACGTCTTTTCAAGATGGGAAATGCAACTTAATAATAGGTTCTAGTGGTGCGGGTAAAACGGTATTTTTAAAATGCTTGGTAGGTTTATTTACGCCCGAAGAAGGCACTATAGAATATGACGGCAGACCTATAAATACCATGAATAGAAAAGATAAAAAAAGCTTGCGTAATGAAATGGGAATGTTGTTTCAGGGCAATGCTTTATTTGACTCTATGACAGTAGAAGAAAATGTGCGTTTTCCTTTAGATATGTTTTCAACTATGAGTGCCGAAGAAAAGCTGGACAGAGTAAATTTTTGCTTGCAAAGAGTTAATTTAGAAAATGCTAATAGTAAGTTTCCTGGAGAAATAAGTGGTGGAATGATGAAGCGTGTGGGTATAGCCAGAGCCATAGTTATGAACCCAAAATATTTGTTTTGCGATGAGCCAAACTCCGGATTAGACCCTAAAACGGCTTTACTTATAGATGATTTAATTCATGAAATAACTTTAGAATTTGATATAACAACCATAATAAATACCCACGATATGAACTCGGTAATGGGAATAGGAGATAAGGTTGTATTTCTTCATAAAGGGTTAAAACATTGGGAAGGAACAAAAGATGAAGTGATGAACACTGATAATAAAGAACTTTACGATTTCATTTTTGCTTCAGATTTCTTGAAAAAATTAAGAAAACAAGCTATTTCTAAGGGATAATAATATTACGTTTTACTCCACTTCCACAGCAACAACACTTGCTCTTCTTTCTAAGGACGCAACCGTGCTATAAATAGATTTTTCTACTTCTTCTGTACTATCCGAAATGTTTTGGTCTGCTTTTTCTTCGCCAAATGGGGCATTTTTAAAACGTAAATAACCGCCATTAAAATACGACTGCAAAACGCCATTATTCCATTTAAGTATATAATTTTCTACACTTACTATTCTTCTTTTAGCTAAATTGATATTATAATCATTTAAAGCCAGTGGACTGCAATAGCCTTCTACTAAAAGAATTACTGTTTCTTTTTGTTTTAAAAGTGTTTCAATATCTGCCAAAAAACTATTAAGCTCATTATAATGGTTTTTTACTTCGTTAAACCAGGTATTTACTTCCTCCTTATTCTTTAATTGGGCAAAATATTCCGACTTAATGACTAAATAGGAGTTGTAAGCATCTAAATAGCTGAGTTTTGTTATGGTATCTGTAGTTTTTGGGTTAGGTTCATCATTATGAAAATATACCGTAGCAGGCAGTTGATTTTGTATTTTGTCTAATAATTTTTTAGTGTTTTGGTTGGTATTCCTTTCTGTAATATTCTGAGTTTCCTTATTGTTAATAGCTATTAAACTGTCCTTAGAAACGGTTTTTTCCGGCATTTTATGTTCATACACATCAAAACAGCAAGCAGCATTTTTTAAAGATAAAGCACCTTCTCTATTGCTTGAAAATAAGGCAGAATTAAAAGCTGTGGGAGAGTAGTACATATCATCGGAAGATGAATTGACGGGCAAGCCCAAATTTTGTGGTTTTTCAAATTTCCCTTTTACAAAATTGCTTACAAAAATATCGTAGCCACCAAAACCATAATACCACGATGAGCTGAAATATAATTTTTGTTCCTTTTCATTAAAAAAAGGTGTTGCTTCATTATCTATGGTGTTAACTTCACTTACATTTTCGGGCGTAGTAAAATTGCCATAGCTTATTTCTTTAGTTCGCCAAATATCCAATTTCCCTTTGCCGCCTAATCTATCACTTATAAAATAAAGTTCTGTTTCTCCATTTTTATTAACAAAAACATGAGCTTGGGTTTCTGTAAAATCTGTAGTATTAAAATTAAGAGGAGTTTCTTCTTGCCAATTTTTTCCATCAAATTTCCTTACAAACAAATCGCAGGTTTTTTCATAATCTTCATGACTTGTGTAACATTTATTGTAGTAAAATTCGCCTTTGTCTTTTAAGTAAAAACCGTTAGCGTAGCTAAAACTATCTTGCTCGCTTGTAAATTTTAAGCTTTTCAATTCTTTAAATCTATCATTGTCTTTTTGGTAAAAGAATAAGGATGATTGATATTCATTTTTATCTTGTTTTAAGGGCAGAAGAGAAGTGAGTTGAATGGTGTTGCTGTCTATGTAATTTGCTCCAAAATCAGAGTATGCCGTATTCAATGGCTTTTTGTAGTGATTTATTATAGTTTTGTCATTAGGTTTTTGAGCTAAAGCCCAATGGCAAGATGCTATTTCTTGTATGGCTTTTTTTCTGTAAAATCCATCAATAGGATAAGATGTAGTAAATTTTTCAAAATGAGATATAGCATTATTGTAATCCCCTAAATATTTGTAATTCTGTGCTTTATAATAATTAAATAAAGCATCACTTTCTATATTGGTTACTTTTTCAAAAAATGTATTGGCATTAGAGTAATCTTTTAAATTGTAATAGCATAAAGCTATTTTATAAGCTATCTCTTGGTCGTTTTCGTTAAATTTTAGTGCTTGTTGGTAGTAAGAAATAGCTTCGTCATACATAGCAGTATTGTACGCTTTTTGGGCAGCTTTTAAAAACTGATTTTGCGTTTGAGAATACACATTTTGTATGAATAACAAGCAAAAAATTATGCTTATTGTTTTATTTAAAATACGAAACACTTTCTTTTGTTTTTTATATTAACGTCTTCTACATTTTTTATTATATACACTAAACCTATTTCTACTGCACCATAGTTATTTGTGGCGGCTTGTAGCGGGCTGGTGTTAATATCATAACTAATTCCTGCCTTAAAATTGTTTTGTTTGTATTGAATAACGGCACTTACCGCATCTTTGTTTCTGTAAAACACGCCAAGAGCTATACCTTTTTTAACCACATCATTATTTTTAAAGTAATAACTTGCCGTTGTTCCCATTAAATGCTCGTGTAGTACATTTTGTTTTTGGTACAAATAGTCTAATCTTAAATCCCATTTTTTATTTATGAAATAAGTAAAATACCCCGTAATGGCATATCTTTTTTGTAAAATGGAGTTTACACTATTGTTTAAATAACTTTCCCGTATTGGGTTAAGATGATGAATACCTAATGATGTACCCAGTTCTACTTTATTGTTTATTCTAAAACCTAAATTGTAGCCAATTCCTAAGTCAAAATTAGTATAGTTTAATTTTCCAAAATTTTCATTTATGGGAATGCTGGCGTCAAAAACTTCTCCATTGTACTGATTATCAAAACTTAAAGCAGAAATATCAAACGATTTATTGATTAACCCAATGTAAATACCTCCGCCTATTTTAAACAAACTTTTTTCTTTTATAGTTAAATACAAAGTATAAGAAATAGGAATTTGGGCGTATAAACTCCTGTATTTTCCATCTCCGGCTTGGTCAAAGGCAGTGGATAAACCTACGCCTAATTTGCTATCAAATTTTTTAGAAGCATAAGCTAACATATCAAATGAAAAACCTAAAGTATTGTACGGTACTTTTATAGTACTCCATTGGTTTCTGTACAAAGCAGAAAAGCGATAATTTCCGTCAAAATTGGCTGTGTTAGCAGGTGTTTGTTGTAAGCTTTGTATATCGTACTGTGTGTAATGCACATCTTGTGCTTTTATTTGTGGCACAAATAAAAACAATGCTATAAATAAGCCTAATAATATGTGTTTTTTAATGTTCAATTACTTTAAAATACTTACATTTCCTTTTAATATAAAATCTTCTCCATTTTCGCAAAAGCCGCTACAATACCAAGCAAAAGCAGCGGGACTTAAATTTTCGCCATTAAATGAACCATCCCAACCTGTGTTAATATCATAGGTTTCAAATACTTTTTGTCCCCAGCGGTCGTAAACAGCAAAATAAAACTGCCTAATTTCTCCTCTGCTCCGTACATAAAAAATATCATTATTGCCATCATTATTAGGTGTAAAAGCATTGGGAACAAATAATTTGTCTTCTATACATTTTTTTGGTGTTACATACACGGTTACGGTTGTTTTATTAGGGCAAGTATTATCATTTACGTGTACGGTGTAGGTAGTGGTTTGTGTAGGAAATGCTGTTGGATTAAAAATATCCGTAGCACTTAAACTTGCATTATTGTCCCAAACAAAATTATTAACTAATGAAGATAAAGCTTCTAACTGGCTGGTATCGCCCATTTCAATAGTATCGGGAGTGGCGGTAGCACTAATATCCGGCAGGAGTGTGGTAACAAAAACGGTATCAGCAACAGTATCTTTGCAAGCAAATTGGTCAGTTATTTGGCAAGAAACATAAAATGGGCTGTAAGTGGCTTCAAAAACAGCCAAATTTTGCCCTTGTGGGCTATTGAGTAAAGTATCGGGTTGCCAATTATAATAGGCATTAGGCAAATTTGTAGCATAAAAAGTTATAGTATCGCCTAAGCAAACGGTATCTCTACTCCATATTTCGGTATTTAATTCCCTTACTATTATATGTTGCACAAAAGTATCTAAGCAAGTTCCTATTCCTGCTATTAAAGTATAAGTGGTGTTGGTATCAATTAATGCTACCGGATTAGCTATTGTAGTATCATTTAAGCCATAGCTTGGAGACCATTGATAGTGTACATTAGGGTTTTGAATAGGAGAAATTCCAATTTGTATAGCATTGTTTTTGCAAGTGTATAAGGTGTCTAAATTTTGACTTCCATTGCCCAATAAAGTTATTTGTTTTGAAATAGAATCAATCAAATTACAACTTAAAGAATCTATAGCTACTAATTTGATATTATAAACACCTATTTCATTAAAACTGTGAGCAAAATGATAATCATTAGACATTAAACTGTCGTTTATGTACCAATAAAAAGTAGTTTGAGAAGTATCATTAAATGCTGTTTGAGTGGTATTTATAAATGTTAGGTCTTGTGGAATACATTCTACTTGAGGTAAAACAAAATCGGCAATAACGGAAGGAGGAGAAAAAGCATATTTTACCAAACCAAGGTTGCAAGAATTATTATTTGTCCAAAATGCAGCAGAATCTATGGGTACCGTAGGAAAATCTTGATGATTGCCACAGCCGGCACATACGGCTTGATATATTACGCCTTTTTTATCAAAACGGCTGGTGCCACCGTCCACGTGTTCTGCACTAATATTTCCACCAAAATAAGAAGCATAAATTAAAGCAGAGGCATCATCACGCATTACCATAAAATAGAAATCTCTGTTATCGGTAGTGGGTTGTAGCGCATCGGAGGTTATATCTAACCCTGCTGTTCCGCTTAAATTGGTATTGCCGGCTAAATTTTGCCCGCCCCAGCCAGAAAGAAAAACTTGATTGCACACATCTACTAAAAAAGCTGTGGGAGAAATATCCGGTTTTCCGGCTCCATCGCCAAATCGGGTACTCCAAATAACGCTGTCTATATTGTGGGTGTATTTCATTAAAAACTGTCCGCCATTAGCACTGCTGTATAAAGCATTGTGGTAAAAATTATTGAGCGTATCTTTTGTCTGCCCAAAAATATGGGCATCATCGTTATTATTTAGGTCAATAAAATAAATTTGGTCGTATTCCGTACTGCCCATGTAGGTACTTGAAATTAAATTGCTACCCGTATTGTGTAGTCGGGCAATGAAACCATCAGCTCTACCGCCACCAAAAGTATCTTGATAAGCATTTAGTAAAGGAAAATCGGGAGATTGCGTGCCTCCTGCTAAATAAATATCTTCATTGCTGTCAAAAGAAATAGAGTAGGAGGCATCGTCTAAACTGCCACCTAAATAAGTGCTCCAAAGTAAATTATTCAAATTGGCATCCATTTTAAAAGCCACACCGTCTAAACCGCCATTGTATGAAGTATCTATACTGTTTAAAACAGGGAAATTATTAGAATAAGTACACGAAGTGATGATACAATTATCATTGTGGTCTATTAATATTTCGCCACGCACTTCGTCTGCATAATTGTATTTTAAAAAAGGAGATAAATTTAATCCATCATTAGCACTTCCGCCTATATAAGTAGATGCCATTAGTGAATCTCCACCTTCAGTAAATCTGCTAACTATAAAATCTGAACCTTGCGTGTATAAAACGCCTAAACCTTGTGCTAAATTAACAAAAGAACCACCGTTGTATGTAGAATCGTAGCAATTTAAGGTAACGGGAAAAGTATCGGAGCTTGTAGTGCCTAAAACATACAGTTCATCTCTTGAATTTACTACTATACTATGAGGCAATTCTGTTTTATTGCCACCTAAATAAGTGGCGTATAGCCTTGTTAAGCCATCGCTACTGTATTTAGTTATGCCAATATCGGTATTGAAACCATTAAAACTTATGTCATAAGCACCAGGTGTGGTTATGTAGCCTTGGTTAAACACGCTACCTGCACCGTAGGCGTTTCCGTAGCTATCGTAAGTGGCGGTGTAGCCAAAATTATTAGCATAAGAGCTGGTGTATCTTGAAAAAACAATGTAAGGGTCAATTACTAAATCATAGTTTTTATTGTAACCATTAGGAAAATCAAAAGAAATGGTATGGTTTTCAAGTTTAAAATAACAGGCTACTTCTTGTTCTTTATTGTCAATTATTTGATAAGCATAAGGTTTTTGCTCTGTAAAAGTATTGACACTGGTTTCTATTTGCAGATTATTATTATTTAAAATTATGTTATTAGCACCTTCATAAGTCAATTGAATTTTGTTAGGATTTTCTTGAGCTTTTACTACAAATTCGTATTTAAAATAATTGTTTGAACTACTTATCGTAAAATCAATATTTGGATAAACATTGGGGTAAGTTACCGTTTGAAAAGCAGGAACTCTACCTTTCCATTTTGTTTTATCATTGCCTAAAAAATAATTGTAGTAAGTTTCAGTTTTTTGTTTAGTTATAGGGTTTTTAAATTGTGCATTTGCAATATTCATTTTTAAACAATGTCCTTTTACTGTCCAGTCAACATCTATTTCATAAGGCAAAACAGTTTGGTGGTGGTGGCTAACCAACTCATTTAATTGTTGATTGTCAATAAAATTATAATTGAGTGTAGCATTTTCTATGTATAAATTACCGCTATTAAATTCGGCTTTAAATTGCACAGTATTATCCCACTGACCTTTATTTTGAATAAAAGCAGTTTGTGCAATAGAGAAATTGCAAATAAGAAAAAGTAAAAGGTTTAGGTATAACTTTTTCAAAAGTGGTAATAATTTTCATTAAAGATATTGATTAATTTGAGAATTGGATAATTTGGAAATGATTATCCGTAAAAATACCCATGAAGTATTTTACATTAACTTTTCTTTAGTAG